>CALFWW010000193.1 GCA_937928575.1 uncultured Saprospiraceae bacterium
TTATTAGTTCCGACCGGACATGCAGGCTCTGTACGGTTAATATCGTTGATTGATGGCATACAGTTGGTGTCATCACAATCGGTCAAGCCATTCCCGTCATTATCAATGCCATCTGCGCAATTTTCCAGACAACTTGGTGTACTTAAAACAACAGGATTGCTTGCGTAAGTTGCAACACATCCACCAATCGTATTTCTTACGGTGACATTATAACTGCCTGGTGCTAAACTTGTAAATTGATTGTTGAATTGATAAGTTATGCCGCCATCAATGCTATATTCGAGTGTATCTCCGCTTAATAAATTAGCAATGATTTCTATGGTTCCATTATTAGTTCCGACCGGACATGCAGGTTCTGTAAGGTTAATATCGTTGATTGATGGTATACAGTTGGTGTCATCACAGTCGGTCAAGCCATTCCCGTCATTATCAACCCCATCATTACAATTCTCAGAACAAGAAGGTGTATTAAATATTATCGGATTTGAATCATAGGTAGCGGAACAAATCCCATTGAGAATTCGCACCATAACATTGTAATCACCAGGCGCTAAATTAGTGAATTGATTTTCTAACTGAAAAGATATACCGCCATCTATACTGTATTCCAACGTATCACCATTCAATATAGATGCGGTAATATTAATGGTGCCATTGTTTGTTCCGGATGGGCACGTGGATGCTGTGTGAATGACATTATTAATACTTGGTGCACAATATTGGTCGTCACAATCTACGAACCCATTGGCATCATCATCAATTCCATTATTGCAATTTTCATTACAGGTTATTGATTGTAAAATTATACAACATGGTGGAGAATCTCCGCAGTCACTATTGGTGACTACACAAATATCAAAAAATCCATTTGGACTATTGTTCATATTTAGTACAACGTCCGTTGTACCTTGACCAGAAACAAGTGTAAGTTCTGTTGGAATGGTCCATGTGTATCCTGTTGCATCTGGTAAAGGATTAACAGTTAATGCTACTGCTACATCTGTTCCGCAATAGATCAATGTGTCAGCGGTTGTAGTAATTGGACAAGCTAAAGGAATGGGATACTCCAAAATAACTTCAAAAGGTCCTTCTTCGCAAGTGCTGTTAAAATTCCTTATATAAATTTGAAATGTATCTGCATTTAAGTTATTGAAAGTGTTTGGAAATTGCCAGATGCCATTTGTGCCGAGTTTATATTGATAAGTTCCTAAACCACCGTCAGCATTCACGGTAATTTCGCCATCAGATCCCAAGCACGTTGTTGGATTAACTAGATTAAAATCTACAACATAAATTTCTATGGGTTCGATGACTTGGATAGAATCTACAACTTGGCAACCATTTTGATCGGTTGCGGTGACGAAATAGGTTCCATCACTAAGGTTTGGATTTACTTGACCAGAGAAAGAATTACTCCAGTTGTAGGTGGTCATACCTGTACCACCAGTTGAAGTTGCGATTGCTTGACCATCACTTTCACCAGGACATGAAATATGTTGTCCCGAGTAGTTCGACGTAACGGAAACACTTAGATCTATTGGCGTTGGTTCTATTATGGTGACATCCGTAGTTTCGGAGCAATTGTTTTGATCCGTTATTGTTACCGTATAAGTACCGGCGGATAATCCACTTAGGTTTTGCGTTGTTCCACCATTACTCCAGCTGTATGTCAAGTTGCCAACACCACCAGAAGCAATGACGTAAACCGATCCATCAGAGGCACCAGTACAAGAGATATCTGCTCCATTATAATCAGAAGTAACATTTGCGGCAGCCGTAATAATTTGTGGTTCTACCACTGTTATGGAATCTACAGTAAAACATCCGTTTGCATCTGTTGCAGTTAAGTAGTAGGTACCCGCAGCTAAATTATTGGCAGTATTTCCACTTTGGCCGTTACTCCAATTAATGGTAATGGGAGTCAGTCCACCAGCAACTTCGACACTTGCCGATCCATCAGTGGCACCATTACAAGATATTTGAGCGCCATTGTAAATTTCAGCGATTGTGTAAGTCGTACTTATTGTTGAAGTTACTGTTATAATTTGAGTTGCAGTTGTTACATTACCGCAATTATCTTCAGCAGTCCATGTTCTTGTAATATCATAATTACAAGTTCCAGGACCAATAATTTCAGTGTAATTAATATTGGTAAGTGAATCACAATTATCTGATGCTTCTATACAAGCTTGTCTAATTTCTACTTCTGTTAGTGATAACAAAGAGGTTCCTTGTAATTGTATTCTTACGTATCTTCCTGAAGCATTAAGGCTGATGGTGGATGGGCTTGCTGCGATGTTTTGTTCAAAGTGGGAAGTGATAGTTGGGTCTGCTAAATTTGTTGCCAAATCATTGGATTGAAATGGGCTATCAGAAATTAGAATATAAAAATTAGTTAACCCTGATGAACAACAATCCGTTCTGTTGTAGATATCAATTTCAGAAATAGGGTAGATCTCTAGAAGGTCAATTTCCCACCATGCTTCGAATTCAGAATCTGTAAGAGTTACAGAACCATTGTTAAAATCACCATCCGTATTTCCATCCACTGCGCGACTACTTACTCCACCAAAATCTGTACTTGACTGAGTCGTTGGTTTTCCAATTGCAAGATTTGGTATGGGAGAACACCCTGTTAATGGAGGTGCGACAATACCTGATCCTTGAACGGTGATGTTTTGAGGAATACCTGTAAAAACTGGACTAATATTATCTTCCACTAGAATCAATTGAGTATCTCTCGCAATTTCACCACAATGATCAATAGATTCCCAAATTCGGGTTATCTCGTAACAATCATCTGTACTCGATCCATCATTCGTTTGTGTACTTGTTTCAATTAATGTGATGTCTACTGGTGTATAAACTGAACATTGAAGGACATCAATTTCTCCAATAGATGCCCATGGGTTTCCATTGATTTCAGACAGCGCAACTAATCGTACGTATCTTCCTGATTTAATATTAAATTTTTCTTCTTCATCAATGTAGGTGCCAGACCAAGTACCTGTATTCACCGGACTTCCCCAGTTGGTTGTATCAGAGGTGACATAAAATTGATAGTCTTCAATTCGTCCATCTTCACTTGACAATCTTGGTAAGTATCTAAAACCTGATACGTTATAGGTCGCTCCAAGATCTATAATAATTTCATGCGGGTGATTTGGTGCTCCACCATTATATTGGCTGCTCCATGTCGTAGCTGGATCTCCATCAATCGCATTGGTGCCAATTTCTCCTGATGTGACGTCTTCACTACTGACTCGAACTATTTGCCAAATTCCTTTAGGTATATCTTCCATCTCATCGCAGTTGTTTGTTGCGAATATTTCAGAACCAATAGTCGGAGTTGTAATGTTGTCATCACAGTTTACGGTCGCATCTATGGGAATTCCAGTCAATATGGGACCTGTCGGAAATTCAACAGGAAAGGAAACTTCAGGGTAAAGATATTTTTGATTATTGGAAACGACTCCAATATTTTTTATAAAGGTGGAGCTGTTGATATCATCAATAGAAGCTTCGAATTTGTAGATAATTGAATCTCCTGGTAGAATAATTGCATTGTTATAAAAGATGCCATTTTCATCAATCGGGAAGGGTGAAGCAGGAGCGATGTCATCTGTGACATTAGAAACGACTCCATTAATAATGGTGGTCGTACTATTTTCTATGTAGGTTATTTCGCCAGGGAGTGTATCAATGATACTCAACGAACCTGAGCTAATTGGTAATGCTCCAGTATTGGCAATGATAATGGTATATCCTATTTCATCACACTCATCATATAGACCATTAGAGTTAAAGTCCTTGGTCAATTCTACACACTTTGAAGTTGCGAAAGGAATACCATTTGGTAGTCCAACTCCAAGGTCCATTGCGTGAGACTGCGTGATTACATCTGCTGGATTCTGTCCCCAGGCTCCTGCAATAATAGCGTTGCTTCCATCGCAAACCCATATTTGCATACCTGTTTGGTCTCCATCTGGATCATATAAAGTTGTATTTTCTAAAGGATTTAACACAACAGTTGCATCATGATTTGTACCATAAGTATCGACCAGAGTTCCTCCATCTCCGTTGTAATCGATGCAAACAGTAATAGCTTGTGTTGCGGTACTTCCAGTCGGGTAATTGGCTGTCAAATAAATAGGTGCAGAATTTTCAGTACTCGTTATAAATGGATTGGATCCAGGTGCGAAACCTACAAGTGTAATTTGTGAAGACAATGCATTTTCTGGATTTAATGCAAAACCCCAATCACTGGCAGAATTGTTTCCAGAATCGCTATCTATAGTTGCAATAGCATAAAATGCTTCATTTCCAGTGGAATAAAATCTTGATCCAGTATTGTCTGGAATTGGAATGAAAGCTGTTTGTCCCGCTGTGATCGTTACACCGCCCTGAAGTCCTGCGCTAGTTTCCCAGTTTACTGTTATATCTGTTGTATTCGGATTGTATAAGTGTACGTATGTTGGGACAATAGTAGAGGTTGAAACAGGATTTAAGTAACTATTACTCCATAGAGAAGTAGGTTTTAGTGTAAACCATCTTGATTCATAAGTTGCACAGATATCTCCAGTGATGAGGTGAACTTGAACATCTTTATCAGAGGCAATTTTTCCACCACTATTTAGACCTGAATTGATAAGATGTGATTCTCCTTCTTGTAGTGTGACTGTTGTTTCAAATGTTCCATTGCCGTCTGCGTCAATTTGTACTTGAGTCGTTTCCTTTGCGAGTACTACTGCGCCCGTATATTGGAACATGTTATTGACATCTGTGTTTGGTCCAACGGGAATATCGTATTCGGTTCCCCAATCTCTTGTTGGATGAACTTCCAATGCTCCTGCTAGCAACACATCTGATCCTGTTGCCCACCCCAATTTTGTGATACTCAAATTTCCTCTACTTCCAATTTTGTCACCACCATCAAAATCAATGACTGCTTGTCTTGTTGTGGATTGAACAGCGTTTTCTAAAACGATAATATCAGCTGCATCGAATATATCTACCGTATAGTTAGGTGCCATACCATTTGTGGGATCCCCATCCCCCCAAATTTCCGTAGTTGGTTGAATAGGAATCGATAAATTAGTCTCAAAACCATCTTCCCAATGATCGTAGGTAATCACAGTTCCTTTTTCGACAACACCAATGGAAATGTAAGATTGAATTGGGTCTAATATTTCTAAGTTTCCACAACCAGGATTATAAATTGTAGTCAGGGAGGTAAGGATCTGGTCCTCTTGAAATGGTATATAGTATGTTTCAACAAATGAAACACCACTTAAATTATCAGAGCAATAATCTTCTCCTGCGGATGTCCCAACAACACCTCCTCCCGCATTAAGCGTTACTTCTGAAATAGTAATACAATTGAAACCTTGAAGTCTGATTGATACGGTATAAGATCCTTCATTTAAATTTGAAAATAGATTGTTAGTTTGCCAATTGATTCCATCAATACTATATTCGATGAGTGAGTTGCCGGAAGCAGCAATGAGTAAACCACCATCCGTAGAAGTACTCGTAGTTGGATTTATAATGGTAATATTATCAATCGTCGGTGCATTCGGAGGATTAATAAAAACAGATTTTGGACCTAATACACAATTAGTTCCAACTGATCTAACATATCCAAAATAAGTACCAGAAGGTAGGCCCGTAAATAGACTGGAGCTTTGAAAGGTGGTTCCATCTAAACTATACTCATAATCTCCAATTCCACCGGATGCATACATTGCAACTGATCCATTATTTACACCACAATCAGTAGGGGTGACTCCAACTAGGTTAAGTTCCAATGGTTCAGGTTCAGTTATTGTTACAGAATTAACACTCGTACAATTATTAGCATCTTCGATTGTAACACTATATGCACCACTTGGTATGTTTGTCAAAACAGGTGTTGTGCTTCCTTCATTCCATAGGTAGCTATATGGAGGAGTACCCCCTGATGCAATCACTTCAATTGCTGCATCACTACCATCAGCGCAACTGACATGGAATCCATTGAAATCAGTTAAGACATTAATTACAGGTACGTTTAGTACTACTGGATTCTCAAGGACCACCAGCTGTGATACTTCACAATTGAATTGATCTGTGACGGTTACATAGTATTGACCAGCTCCTAAGCCACTTATAACGGCTGTTGTGGCACCATTGCTCCATTGATATGAGTAATTCCCGATACCACCTGATGCAGATGCGGTAGCTTCTCCATCAATAGCGCCTGCACAAGAAACATCTGTACCGTTATAATTTGATGAGACAACTGCATTTGGTAATAATAAAGGAGGGTCTTCTAATGTAATGCTGTTGATAGCGGTACACCCATTTGCGTCGGTTGATGTCACGGAATAAGTACCTGCAGAAAGATTGCTAACATTAGACTCACTTGCTCCATTACTCCACGCGTATGTGTAGGGAGCAACACCGTTGGAAGCAATCGCAGAAGCATATCCGTCATCTCCTCCTGCACATGATATATCCTCACCTAAATATGACGAAGTAACACTTATGTTTAATGTATTTTGAATTGGATTGGTAAGCGTCACGGAAGCAGCGGCTGTACATCCATTGACATCTGTTATGGTAACGGTATAAGTTCCTGGTCCTATATCCGTGTTTACTTGAGAAGTTGAGCCATCACTCCATAAGTACGAGTACGGCATTGTTCCTCCTCTTGGTATCGCATTTGCAGATCCATCTGTTGCATTGTAACAAGAGACATCATTCCCTCCAGCATAAGTTGAATTCACAGTTGCTAAAGCTTCTAATTCGCTTGGTTCATTGATATTAAACGTAGCTTCTGCTATACACCCATTATCATCCGTTACGGTAACTGAAAATGCTCCTATTGTCAATCCATTAATATCTTCTGTTGTTGCTGTATTTGACCAAATGTGAGAATATGGTGAGGTACCACCACTAATAATGAGATCTATGTTTCCGTCACTAAGGCCATTACAGGACACATCGGATATGGCTGCAGATAAGGTCAGAGAGTCAGGTTGGGTTAATGTTAATGTAACAGAGTCTCTACATCCATTTAAATCGTAAACATATACTTTATAATCTCCTGCAGGAAGTCCCGATCTATCCCCATCATCTGTATTTGCGTCAATAATTTGTTGAGGATATAGTGCATTATTGTGAAAGCTCACATTGTCCATCAGACCATAATAGTAATAAGGTCTAAATAATTCTAAATTTCCAAAAGCATCAGAACCAATGACTTGACCAAGACCACTTTGATTTGATGGGGGGGGGAGCATTTTTACAGTATCTGCAGGAGTACTAACTGTAGTTCCCAAATTACCATCAAGGACTAAGACGAGCGCTCCATTATCATAGATAAATCCTACTTGGTGCCACATGCCATCATTGGGAAATGTTATGGGGTAGGAGCTGTAAGAGATCCCTTCATATGCAATTGCAGCATAGAGATCGGTACCTTTTAGCAACAATGTGATTCCGCCCGAACTTGATCCCTCATCGTATAAAACCTGAACTCCTCCTAGAGATGGTTTGATCCACATGGTGACCGTTCTTTCGCTAAACCAAGATTCCATGAAGGCAATATCATCATCATATAGTATTGCACCTTCATTGAATAATAAGGAATAACCACCATCAACTGCATCTGTGGAATAAAATAATTCTCCATAAATATTAGTAGCATGATGATTATTGCCAGTTATGTCATTTGTGCTTTGATCAAAAGCCCAGAATGCTTCAGGTTCCAAATCATTCCATGCGTAGGTATAAGCACCAACTCCACCGATAGCGGTCACATCAATGGCTCCATCAAATCCTCCATAACATGATACATGCGAAAAGATAGCACTTACTCCTAATGCTGGTGGATCGTTCATGATGAGGGTGTCAACAACTGTACAATTATTGGCATCTGTTACCGTCACTACATAAGTGCCTGCAACAACATTGTTGAGATTGGGGCCTAGTTGTCCATTACTCCATTCGTACGTATAGCTGGGAGCACCATTTGCTGCAGCTGCAAAAGCAGAACCATCTGCTTCTCCAGCGCAAGAAATATGTTCACCAAGATAATCTGATGTTACTTGGGTGGATACTGTTAGACCGTCAGGGTCTGAAAGTGTAATTTGATTTTCACTTGCAATTAAACAGAATCCATTATCATTTTGTACTTCTATTAAATAATTACCGCGAGGTAACGAGCCGAAAAAGTTGGTGTTTTGCCAAGGGCTACTATTGATTCTGTATTGCAGATTTGTTGACCCTCCACTTGCATTGATGGTGATACTTCCGTCGTTTCCACCACATGTTGTGGGATCTACTGCAGCTATTGAATCTATAATAGGTTCTGCATAAACCGTAATATTGTCAGTGGTTGAATTAGTGCATCCATTTCCATCCGTAAAAGTATAAGTTATCAGATGTGTTCCTGGACCTGCAATAGAAGGATCGAAGTAATTTCCTGATACGCCGGGACCTGAAAAAGTCCCACCCGGGATATTTTCACCTGATAAAATAACGGTGTCCACAGCAGTACAAATTTCGGTAGTTGTTAAGTTTAATATCAAATTTGGAAGGGCAAATACCTCGATTGAATCAAATGCCGTATTGGTACAGCCATTTATATCTGTATAAGTATAAATAATTTCGTGCTTTCCGATGTCGGCAACGGCTGGATCAAAAGTATTTCCTGTAACGCCAATTCCTGAAAATGTGCCGCCTGTCGGAGATGCCCCGTCAATCGTAATACTCGGTTCCGAAACACAGATACTGTCATTGCTTATCATTAAGTCGGTAGCTGGGAGTGGATATACCTCAAAGAGTTCTGAAGTGGTACCAGTACAACCATTTCGATTTACGGTAAGATAGATGATCTTGGTTCCAGCATAACTATAGGTTACTGACGGTGGAACTAATCCAGTCCCAGTGCTTGGTGTAGCTCCTGCTCCAAAATTCCAACTATAGGTTGCGTCACTTCCCTGATCGGTTGCATTGAAATTTATAGCTGAATTTGTACATGCTACAGCGGGTAGGCTAATTTCTGCTGTTGGATTGCTAGGGTAAAATAAAACAACGGGGTTTGAGGCGTATGAATAGATACAATTTCCGTCGTCATTCTGGATTTCTATATTGTAACTTCCATGAGGTAGCGCTTCAAAAATATTTGAATATTGCCATGGTCCATTATTGATTCTGAATTGTGGATTTGAAGAACCGTTTGTGACATTTATAGTAATACTTCCGTCATCCATATTGCAAGAAATGGGACTGATGGCATCTACCGAAGTGATAGTTGCTGGAGATTGTACATTAATGTCTTGTGTTGCAAAATTTGTACATCCATTGTTATCTACAAAAGTATAAGTGATCGTGTGGGTGCCTGCTCCAACTGCAGAAGGATCAAAATTAGTTCCAGTGACACCGTTTCCTGAATATGTTCCTCCAAAAGGAAGGCCACCGCTCAGTTGAAATGTAGTTTCAGTGTTGCAAATTTCTGTGGCGGATAGGTTGAGAGATCCAGTTTCCGGATTTACGACATCGATGGTTGCAATTGCGGTTCCTGTACAACCGTTGGCGTCCGTATACGTGTACGTGATGTCATGTGTACCAAGTCCTGCTATGCTCGCATCAAAATTAGTTCCAGTGACGCCAGGACCTGAATAGGTACCACCACTTGGTGCAGCTTCGTCTAATAAGTAGGTAGTATTTAGTACACATTCTTCGGGGTCAGAAAATGTGAAACTTGTAATTGGATCAATTACCTGTATAAAATCGGTTACATTAATAGAACATCCGTTTCCGTCTACAACAGCGTAAGTGATTTGATGGATTCCTACGCCTGCAATTGTTGCATCAAAGTTGGTACCAGTGACACCTATTCCGCTATAAGTCCCTCCAGCTGGTGTTCCACCACTTAATGTAAGTGTTGTGTTGGATAAGCAAGTTACTGTATCTGTCAATGACAATGATGAGGCACCACCACTAGCAACTGTTATGTCATCAGTTGCTGACATGACACACCCTCCAGGGTTTGTATAAGTATACGTAATCGTATAAACTCCAACTCCGAGAGCCGAAGCATTGAAGTTACCTCCACTTGTACCTGGACCGCTATAAGTACCGCCTGCTGGATTTCCACCTGTTAATGTATTTATTGTATTGGTAGAACAATCGGTATCCTGCCCTAGTGTTAGTGTTACTGTTGGAATATCATATACGGTGATATCTTGTGTGGTTGAGACATTACAACCGTTTGTAGTAGTTGTGTTATAAGTAATCGTATGTGTGCCAATTCCAGCAACGGATGGATCGAAATTATTTCCGCTAATACCGGTTCCTGAGAAAGTTCCTCCAGAAGGAGTTGCTGAGATGCAACTTGGAATTGCAGGGACCTCATAATTCATTAAACCGGTATAAATAGGCTGACTATCTACCAGTTGTGAGTTGGCATCGTATAGAAATGCGTTGTCTCCTGAGCTTCCCCAGATTGGACATGCTGCGCGTGCGCTACTTATTATAATTGAACTTCCTAAAGATCCAGTTGCTGGTCCTGTCAAAGTTCCATCCAAATATCCACTATAAACTATTAAAGACTCACCAACTTGTAAAGTTCCACTTACGAAATCAATACTTGACCCACAACAACCTGGTGGTGGATTAGTAGCATTATCTTGGATACTCCATCCAGTCAAGTCAACGGATCCGGAACAAGTGTTGCAAGCAACAGCAGTTATCTCGATAAATTCACCTCCAGTTCCACATGTTTGATCGCCAGTACTATTTGAAGATGAAATGAATATGATTGGATCTGGTTGATCTGCACAATTAACGGTATTGCCTGTCAAATCAATAAGGCTATCTGAGATGCAAACACCTGGTGATGCTAATATTATAATTGCTGAAGTTGTATCAATTTCAACTGTTATTGTTTCAGAAAAACTACAGCCAGAGGGGGTGTTGATATTTACTTGATAATCTCCTTCATGAATTTGAGATACATTACTTATGACGGGGTTTTGAGCAGAAGAACTAAACCCATTTGGTCCTGTCCAATTGTAAGAATTTCCACTCGGCAAATCTGCTGTAAGTAATATATCATCAGATTCGCAAACAGGACTATTGCTAGTTATGATTGGTGTTCCTCCACAATCAGGATCATCACAATCAATCAAACCATCATCATTGTCATCGATACCATTGTTGCATATTTCGACTAGCGGTGGTTGTAATGCAATATAAGCTGCATCAACAGACCCATCATTACAGTTAGTGGTAATCGTTGACAACTCAGGACAGCCGTTGCAATCTGTACCACAGGTTACATTAAAAATAGGATTATTATATTGAATAATCATATCACTGGTTGCACCTGGTATACAAACTCCTCCGCTTCCACTATTGTTTAAACTAAAAGATTGAATCCATAAGTAGGCAGATCCATTGGCATTGCCAGAATAACTCAGTTGGTTTATTTCAACATCTGCACTATTGAATGTAGATAGTGAATATGGTCCAACAGTGAGATTATTGATAAATAAAGCATTCGAACACATTTCAAGGATCCCGCAATTATCATAATCAATAGCGGTGATGTTTGTCCCATCTTGAAAATATCGAGCGTTTTCACATATTTTGATTGTTCCTGTGCCCGAGATATGTCCGTAGATTTCAAGGCTTACTCCACTTACAATATACAGTGTACCGTCTAGTATAATATTGTCACTGTTTGAAGATAGTGATACGCTATCGGTCAAGCAATGAACTTGACCTGCAGGGACGACGTGACCAGGAGAGATGGAATTAAATGAGGTAGCACCAGAAGGGCAAGAGCAGTTATTGACTATTGCTGTTTCCATATGCATAGGAGCGATTTCGGCGTGATTGGATTTGACAATCGTAAAGGAACCTCCGATTAGCTTGGAGAAGGAAAAGCCAGTTTTGGAGAATTCAGACAAATTAAAAATGGACGGAAGATACTGAGTGGAGAAAGATAAAACAGCAAAGCTCACCAATACCAACCCAACACTCGGTAGTTTAGATGACTTGAAATGATTATCCAAATAAAACTTTTTTATGGTTATCCAGCTCACTATTATTGGTGTTATGCTACAACATAGGTCGTAGGATATTGATAAAAGGTTCAATTAAATTCAGATGGATAAGGAATAAATCTAATCTAATCGAACATATTTAAAAAATTACCTTTTTTTAATAATGACAATATCAATGCCATATGAATAAGCAAAAGCGTATATAAAAGCTTAAGTGGGTGGGAATGAGGATAATACGTAAATGTTAAATTTTTCAATGAGGGATATTCGCCCTTATTTTTGGAAATTTCCGTAGTTTTTGACTGAAAAATTGTGTTAGAAGACGCAACAATTTAGATATATACAACAATGAAATGAATAAAGAAATAAACGCAAATAAATGAAGGTTTTTTAAAAAATAACATTATAATTACGTACAATAAATTTAATGTGATTTACTTTGAGCACCAAATTATTGCTAATTCAATAAAATAAACATCAATTGAGCAATGACAATCTTCAATATCAGCGCAATTGGAAAAATCATGGTATATCCAAAAGATGGGATTGCATTATCAGAACGGTTGGTGGCAAAGTCTAGGATAGCTGGTTGATTGGCAACCATCCCCATCAAAAAGGTAAAAGGTCTTTTCAATAATCTGTAGCCAATTAATAAAATCGAAATAGCAGTCAATAAGCTAATAACAGCACTTGCCAAAAATATCCATACCCCTTGCATGGATATACTTTGGACCAATGCATTCCCGGATCGAACACCGATTGAGCTTAATAACAATATCAAACCGAATTGTTGTAAAGTGACATTGGCACTATAAGGAAGGGTCCAGTTAATCGGTCCTGTATTTCGTAAGGCTCCTAAAATTAATCCAACAATCAATGGCCCGCCTGCGTATCCGAGACTGAAAGAAATTTCATCCGTCAAGTTGATTTTGAAAGTACCGAGTATCATTCCCAATCCAATTCCTAATCCGAAGGAGAATAAATTAATTCGACTCGATGCAGTATAAGAATCACCAAATAATTTAGAAATCAACTTGAGGTCACTTCGTTTGGCGATAAACCGGATTCGATCACCAAGCTCTAAGATGGTGTCAGATGCAGCCAACATATCCATATCACCACGTCTTATACGAGTAATCGAGACATCATATTTTTCATGTAAATTCAGAGATGCCAATGTTTTACCAACCAATTTAGGATTTGAAACAAAAATTCGTCGTACATCAAACATGGATCGGTCATAACTTAACAAATGATGCACTTCTTCTCCCAATACTTTGGTAGCCGCTTCAATATTTTCACGTGTGCCAACTACCATCACCAAATCTCCTTTATGAAAAGTAGAGTCCCAATTGACTAACGTTTGCTCATTGTTGGAGTAAATTCGACCAAAGTTGATACTCCAATTATATTTCTTTAATAGGTCGCGTAGTTTTCGACCATCCATTTCAGGATTACTGATTTCAATTGTTGAACTGGTTAGGTCGTCTCCAATTTGAAATTCTTCTTTCAGTGTTTCAGCTTCTTTTTTGTAATCAATGCGTAAGAATTTTTCTAAAATTACAATAGCAATCATTCCGCCAAGCACTCCCATTGGGTAAGAGAAGGAATAACCAATTACTATTTCTTGTGTCAATTGATTGATGGTTTCTTGCGAACCTGAGTTTCCTATTAAGTCAATAACTCCGGCTAGTGCTGCGGTATTCGTCGTACTTCCACAATATATACCCGTAATGGTTGCTGGAGTAAAACCAAAGGCCAGATACAAGCCGATTGCTATGAGCGCCGACAATGCTAACATAGAAATAATAAAAAAGAAGTCTTTCAAGCCATTCTTCTTATAGGATTTGAAAAAGGCTGGACCAGAAGATAAGCCTAAAGAATAAACATAGATGGCCAGACCAGTAATCAATAAAATTTCAGGGATTTGCAATCGATTATCTACGGCCCCAAAAGCCAAGCCTGTAAAGAGGACCGCTGCGACTCCAAGAGAACTTCCACCAATTTTGATGCTGCCGACAAGATAGCCTACAGCAGCAACTACAAATAGCAGCAATAATGGATTGTCGATCAGTATTTGGAGCATTACCTTCTAATTATTAAAATAAAGTAGGCAATGTACAAAGTATTTCGATTAGGTGAAATTAATTTTTATTCAATTATAGAGAATCTAGTCCGTAAAAAATGTAAAAAGCTAATGAATAATTTATTTAATTACTCATTAGCTTTTTGTACGTACCATGTTGCAATACTAGTTAGAAACAAAATCAGATGGCTCTGCTTCGGAGATCACCAGTGGGATTGCATTCCTGATAGATTTTTTCTCTGTATTTTTCAATGCTTCATAGCTTTTACCAAATCTTTGTTGTGCTTCTCTTTCCCACAACGTGTTGTAAGCAGCTTTCAATTCATTGTACACCTGCAGGTAAGTATTGTAGGAAGTCCCGCGATCATTTTGTAATGAAACGATTGCATTAACAGGACGTGAAGGCATATTTTTTTTGCCCTCTGGATTCATAATAAAATCCATCGTTGTTTCTTTCAAATCTTCGATAGGTGTGGCTTGTCCTCTTACCATCAATTCGTTGGCATGATTCAGTTTTACTGAGAGTAGATTTTTCTTGGAAATGCGTTCTGATGGTGGGTTCGGTTCATAAGGCGGTAGTTTGACCATGATTCCAATATCGTTTTGAAATTGAGTGACCACGAGGAAAAATACCAACATTAAAAATGCAATATCGGCCATGGAGCCAGCATTTATTTCTTTTGCTTTACGATTGAATTTGCCAGATCTTTTCATAATTCTTTAAGTTTTAGATGATGAAGAAATGACGGTAGTTTGATAGGAAGATGCGAATGGGGTTGGTTTTGGTGGGCTTAGTTGATTTTTTCTTTCAGATGAATTGAGTCCGTGAACTTTTTTTTACATGGATGTCGTGGAATGAGCACGTGATTTTTTTCACACAGATTTCTCAGATGAACACGGATTGGGTACGTGAATTTATCTCAAGCAGATAGCCCGGAATTCCTCATGTATGCAATCTGTGTTATCTGTGTGAAAAATGTGCGATAATAAAAAAAGCCCGACGTATAAAACATCGAGCTTTCCTAAATATTATATTGCTAACTTTCTATTTTTTCTATTCAGGATTAAGGTGTCCGCGGATATTCCAGTTGACATCAAAAGCAGAGGCAGGCGCATTTGGGTTGCCTTCGTTTCGTTCACTAAAAGTTATCCAAGAATTATCGGCTGAAGACCAAAGCCATTGACCATTGCCATCAGCAGGACCTGCATCACATCCAAAACTACGCTGCAAGGAACTATGATCAACTCGGATGGATAACCAATATTCATCATTTTCTAAAGTGACCGTCTCTGTCAAAATATGGCTAACCCAAAAGTTGGTAGCAAGGTTTGCAGTGACATCTGCTTCATAAACTAGTTCTGCAGGAGTATTGTTAGTACCGCCTTTGTAAACTTTTACGTGGCATTCATCCGGAAGACTTTCGTGGATATAAAATTCAATTTCTTCCAAAACTCTTCCTTCATAAGGTTGAATATCCGAAGCAGTGAATCTGACAGCACCTTCATAAGTACCATCATCGAAAAACGGAGCATTGCTGTTATTTCCGTCATATTTTAAGACATCTTCTAAAACTGGTTCATCATCATCTTTGCATCCAACTGCAAAGACCATAACGCTTAAGAGAAGTATCAAGAATTTATTCATAATGCTGTTTCTTTTTTTCTAAAGTTAATTACAAAGTACAAAAGTACAAAAGTTACATATACCATTATATCATAATTAACATAATCCTTAATGAAATATTAAATCGGTCTTATTTAGCATTTTACAGCATGAAAGAATGCGCAATACCGATAGTGGGGTAGTTAAAAACATTTTAAGTAGTTTCCTTTTAAATGTGTCAATGTTTCGTGATATCCAACATGATGTAGACAACCTACAATTGCAAAGTTCTAAATTATCTCTAGTGTGAATATCTACTCTGTTTGCTGATGTTGTAAAAATAAAAAAAGAGCCACGAATTTAATTCGTGGCTCTTTTTTGATATAAGGAATAATAAAAATTATTTCTTCTTTTTAGCTTTAGGTTTGATATCGTTTACAAATTTGTCTCCGATAGATTCACCTAATATTACAACGTCTTTGTTGCGTTGATAATTTTTTGCACATAGCATCATTTCAGCCTCAGTGTTTCTTCTTATTTTGATTCCGTTTTTGGCACCTTTGTTACGGACTTCAATATACCATCCGTCTTTCAGTTCTTTTGCCTTAGTTGGAGGTCTACCCATATTATTTTTAAATTTTTGTGAATGATAGAATTTACTTTTTCATAGTCTGTAAATTCAAAATAGATAAAAAAGTTCAGAAATTGAACGATTTGAAGCGCAATATTAGTATAAATTGCTCGAAATCAATCATTTTTAAGACGATTAATGCTTCAAAAGTCACTAATTACTTGAATTTCAATGCTTTCTGATTTATATATTACCAGTTTTTAGGTAAAGATTACATCAAAGAAGCAGTAATACAAATTGAATCCTAAAATGGCGGTATTGTATAATATCAGTTTTTTTGGATTGATTTGTTGCCCGCTTTATTTTAACGTGGCACGAAATCAAATAGTTCGAATTACTCAGAAATCGGTCAATAGGAGCCCTCTTTTATCTTTGTTAATGGTGAAATTCCTTTTCAAAATCCATTATTTATGTATTTAAGAAAAGTTAAAAAACGAGGCCGAATAGTAAGCTGAAAAGGAAGTACCTATTCTTACAACAGATATCACGAATAGACACAGATGATCTTGTTTTGTAAAATCCACCTCGGACATTCGTCCGATCCTCCTTGAAAAGGAGGATGAGTGTGTGAGTGCGTGAGCATGAGTATACATGAGTGCGTGAGTACATGAGTACATGAGTATGAGTGTACATGAGTGCGTGCGTATATGCTTACCAATGCATGCGAGCCACGCGCTCACCTCCTAGCCCTCCTTTTTCCAAGGAGGGTCGCCCAATTTATTGGTCGGGGTGGATCCAATACGCCACCCAACCAAAATAAGACTCACACCACCTCACAAATCTCCAAAGGTAATTCCAACAATCTATCTACAATTTTATAAAACATTTCAGTAGTTTCATCCTGATCATGTAACAATACAATTTCAGATGAGTTGGAGTTCAACCAAATTTTTTCATTGCTGGTTTTACCACGGGTATCTAAAGGTGTTTTTTGATTGATTCTTGCAAGTACGGCGTTTAAGTCCTTCACGCCAAAAGTAGGTTTGTTTTCCAAAGTAGCCCATTCCATAATATCGAAGGTCCAATGCCAATCAATATCATCGAACAGTCCATTAGTTCGCATGGTTGCATATTGGATATCTGAGAAAGATGGTTGAGTATACCCTAAGTTTTTTAAATGATCTTGAATTTGATTTTTTCTTTTCAAATCTGGTTTCCGAAACCAATCGCCATAAAATTTAGGTGAAGGTAAAACATAGCCATTTAATCCATCGCCTTTATCACCATATGGAAATCTAAACCATTTGTGCTTTCTTTCAACTTTTGCTGATGCATAAACTTCATCAATCAATTTGTCTGTTTTTGAAATTTCGGACTTGGCTTTGTCGATGGAAATTTTTGAAAAATGAGGATGTGTGTAGCTGTGATTGGCAATAATATAGCCTTTGTGAATCGCGTCGATTACTTCTGATTTTCTTTGCTCGATTAAATTTCCAATACAAAAGAAAATGGCTGGGATATTTCGATCTTTCAAATAGTCAACTTTTGAGGAGAAGTATTTTCCTGGTGCATCATCTATGGTGAGATATACTTTTTTCTTGATTGTTGACATTTAATATCCAGATTTAATGGCCATATTTAAACGTTTGCAACTGCTTCTTTTTTCTTTTCGAAATTCAACTTCATCCCATATCGTACGGCAAGTGTCACGGATGGAAGGATGGCAATATTTTGATTGGGAACCAATTTCAAGTGATATCTTCTCAGAAATTTGATGACCGTCATTTGAATTTCCATAATTGCAAAATTTCTACCAATACACATCCGTGGCCCGGCTCCAAATGGCATGTGCGCAAAGTTGTGACGCGCACGAATTTTTTCTTTTGTAAATCGCTCAGGATCAAATTTCATGTGATCTGGCCAGAGATCCTCCCGATGATGCACGCCGTAAATGAAAGGAATAATCATGGCACCTTTTGGAATCAACCAACCTTCAATTTCATCATCTTCCAAAGCGACTCTGTCCGTAATCCAGGAAGAAGGATAAATTCTCAACCCTTCAAAAATTACTTTCATCAGATACTGCATTTGAAGTAGCTCATCGAAAGTAGGTATGCTGTCGCCACAAATTTCATTGACCTCTTCCAAGATTTTATCAACTGCAAATTTATTTTGTACCAATAAATAAAACATCCAAGACAAGAAATTTCCAGCAGTCTCATGTCCTGCCAAAAACAGCACAATGGTCTCTTCTCGCAATTGGGTTTCATTGAGTTTTGTTCCATCTTCATATTTACTTTCCATAAACATGGAGAGCAAGTCATTGTAATCATCTGTATTGCCTTTTCGATCACTGATTATTTTGGCGATGATGTCATTCGTTTCATCTGCAATTTTTTGGTGTGCTTTTGATTTTCCCGAAAGATTAAAATAGGGAAGCAAATAAGGCATTTTTACTACGGAGGCGAAAAAATCTTGAAGATGGTGAAAATTATCACAAAAACGTTTCTTTACATCAGACGTAAGACTCGTACTATAAATGCCATTGCACATGATTCTGAAAGAAAGATCTTTCATGTGTTGTTCAATATCTACGATGCCATTATTGCTGTCAATTAATTGATCCAAATCAATAAAGAATCTTTCAATTTCTTCATCAACTCGTTCGACTAAAGAGGATAATTTTTTTCTGTGAAATGCTGGCTGAACAACTCGACGTTGTTTTGCGTGGTATTCACCAGAGCTAATTAAAATTCCATTTCCGACAAATTTTCCGAGTGCTCCTCGTTTCAAGGTTGGTTTTGGATAATTGGTAGCATTTCGATGAAGCACATGTTGGATGACGGTAGGATTAGTCGTGAAAATACCAACTTTACCTGTTCGTAAACTGAAGCAATACGTATCCCCATGTCTCCGAATATTTTCCATATAAAACGGAATCGGATCCGTCACAAATCGTTGCAAACGCAAAATGGAACGTAGCTTGGATGCTTTTGGAGGAAGTTTAGCAGATTCAGACATGTAACGTTTTTATTATAAAAATACGACTCGCTTGTTTTGACAGAAATACGTGTTGGTTTATACGAAGAGTGATAAAAAGTGTTAGATCTAACTCGGTACTTTTTTTTCCTTTTTTATTTGCATGGCCCATGTTGCGAATGTGCCGGTACTTTCCAGATAGTATCTAAAATCATCGGTATAATCCTCTTCTTTGACATACCAATCTATATGTTGCAATGTATATGGTCGGTCGGTTCGTAAAGAAGGACCTAATGCCATATATTTTGAAGATTTTCGATACATCGCTAATGTTAAATCAATGTTGGCTACAAACACCTCATCGTTTAACTTTTTAGTTTGTGGTAACCAAAATTGTGATTCATGTTTGATTACTTTTGGTTTTATTGGAATATCATCTGGAATATCCTGAATTTCAAGCGATGGACCAATATGATTGTACGCAGGATATTTATCCATTAGCTTTGAAATATGAGAAATGATATCTTTTGGTGTATCTGGATAAGGGATCAAATCAGGATCTGACATCATAAACTTGTCATGATGAATCAACTGTTTTGCCAAATAATCAATCCCATGTTTGTAAGAATTGAAGTTTAATAATACTGCTTGTACGTTTGGATGCTTAATGTTATTATAGTACTCTAGTAGCGGTGGATAATCAGATTGATTGTCGACAATTATGATCGCCACTTCGTCGTCTAGGCTTAATAGCCACTCGACCATTTGATTTAACGTGTCTGTCCTGTTGTAATTGTTGATAAGAACAGGCATTGCTGTCTTGGGGATCTTAGAATAATCGAGTTGAATTTTGTGCTTAATGATATGAAGATTCCAGAGAAATGCACGTCTTTTTATAAAGTACCTATTTTTTAGTCCTTTAAATTTGTTTTGCAACCATGATGGTTTTGCTTCATCATAGTTAATGATTTCTTCACTCACTTTTTGGAATTTTATTGCTAATTTTTGGATACGATTTCAATTAAACAACTTTGACTAATTTTTCTCTCATGGTCTCTACATATCTGTGTAATCCTTCTTTTAAATTAATCATAGGCTTAAAACCGGTGTGTTCCAATAATTTATCTGGACTACCAATTCTTCTCTCTACTTTATAGGAGGCTCTTGTCTCGGGAAAATCTAACAACTTTATTTCAGATTTAGAATTTGTAACTGCTTTGATATTGTTAGCTAATTCGAGAATTGAAGTTTCTTCACCTTTAGCAATATTAAATATACCTGAAATTGTTGGTGTTTCTAACAATAACTTGATAGAATGATTGACATCGTCCACGTAAGTAAAATCTCGTGTTTGCATTCCATCACCAAATACTTCGATTGGTGTATTTTCAAACGCTTGTTTGAAGAACCTTGGAATAACCATTCTGGTATCCTGGTTTAGGCCATAGACATTAAAAAATCTAAAGCTCACCGCAGAAATATCCGTTTCTTTATTGAGGGCATTGAAATAAAGTTCATTTAGCCTTTTGGCAACTGCATAATCATTGACCAAATCCAACGTGTCGGATTCATAGCTCATGTCAGAGATTGTGTTTTTATAGACGGAACTTGATGAAGAGTAGATAATTCGATTTATGTTTTGAGCTAGCGCTACTTTTCCTACATTTTGTGCACCTTGTGCTTCTACTTCGATGGTCTCAACACTCTTTGCGATTACTTGGTCAACTCCTACGACCGCAGCTAAATGGATGATGGCTTCACAATCCATTGCAGAAGAAAAGACAATGTCATAATCTCTTACATCACCTTGAATAAATTTAACTCTACTCAGATAATAATGTGATAGTTTATTGCCTGCAATACAATTGTCCAATACGACAATATCAAAATGGTCTACAAGTCCTTCTACCAAATGACTACCGATAAATCCGGCACCACCTGTGATTAATATTTTTGGTTTCATAGCGGTTATTATCTTGACTGAGCGTCAAGAATTAATCAATAGGGCATATTGAATTAGAGATCGAAAATTAAAAATGGGAGGAAAACAAAGTTTATTGGCTAGAGAAAACAAGTTACTAATATTGTTAGATAATGTCAGTAAAAAATAAATAACTTACAATTAAAAGTATAACTATAGGCACAAAATACCATGTAAGGGTTAAGTTGATTGTAAAAAATAAGGTAAAAAATTTAAAAGTTACTTTACTTTCATTATTTAAACATGCTTGTAGAATTAATCAATCTCAATTCGGTAGATAAATAATCACTAATAAAACAGATTTTTATTTTTAGAAAAATCCACTTCATAGTGGTGTGGAGATCTAGCTCTATTTCACAGAAAAAGAAACTGAGTCCATATATTCTACGTGAGCCGTCACTTCATTTTTCGCATTCAAATACACAGCAGGAGTAGCGGCACCTGCCATCAGATAAGCGCCTTCCGGAATTACTTGTTCATATTGATTGGCCAATCTTGTTGCTGCCAAAACAGACTTCCACGGATCTCCTAAAATATCTTTAGAGCTTCCGGTGTGAACTGCTTTCCCATTTATTTCCAATTCTATTTTCAAATTTCCAAGTGGCATGTTATGCGATTGCCATTTCCCTACCACTAATCCAGCTGAAGAACAATTGTCCGCAATCACATCTTCCAACGAAAATTTAAAGTCCTTGAAACGCGAGTCAATAATTTCGATCGCAGGCGCAACTGCTTCAATATATTCACCAATGTCATTTAGAGATAGTATATGGTCAATTGTTTTTTTGACTAAAAAGCAAAGTTCGGGTTCTGCTCTTGGATGAATAAATTGATCGAGATCGAATTGACTACCTTCTTTCATCAACATTGTATCTGTTAGTCTTCCCCATATCATATCATGCACACCCATTTGCTTCATTTTGGCAACACTGGTAAATCCCATTTTAATACCAATTAGTTTTTCTCCTCTTTTATATCTCCGTTCCAAAGAAGCTGCTTGAATTGCGTAAGCATCTTGTTCGGAAAATTTCGACTTTAGTGTAAGTTGCGCTACCGCTTTTGCTTTCAATGCAGCGGTATCAATAGTTTTGGCTAATTCTTTAATATTCATCATATGTTTTTAAAAATTTACACTTACATCCCCTAAGGCTGAAAAATGAGCAACTATTTGATCTCCTTTTTCAACTTTCGCCATCGGTCCCATTGCACCCGTTAATACCAATTCTCCTTTACGCAAAGGTTCTCCTAATCGTGCCATGGTACGCGCTAGCCAAAGAGTGGCATTAATAGGCGAACCTAAACAATCTGCTCCCGTTCCTTTAGAAACAGGTATATTATTTTTATCCATAG
Organism: uncultured Saprospiraceae bacterium; assembly: GCA_937928575.1. Taxonomy (GTDB): domain Bacteria; phylum Bacteroidota; class Bacteroidia; order Chitinophagales; family Saprospiraceae; genus CALDGQ01. The sequence goes on from CALFWW010000193.1 coordinate 22,627, forward strand.
ACATTTGGCAGTTGATGAGGTCAAAATCATTCAATTTCACAGGACGGTGACCGATGACAAAATGACTCGCCGATGCATTATCCGCAACCGTATCTGTAATCTTGATATTCCAATTTTCAATACGACTCCCGACAATTTCGATGGCACCGACTGCATAATCCACCGCCGAGATAATATCCGCAACAGTCATAGAGGGGTGGTCCAAATCTTGGCCTAAAATAAAAGCGATTTCAGCTTCTACTTTTGGTTGCATTAATTCCTCCCATGAAACAGTGTCTCCTGTCAAAACTTCCATTGTATTAAAAAGAATACCATAATCAGGTTGGTCGACACCTAGTTGAGCTTGAACCGCTTTTGAAGTCAGTCCGATTTTCTTTCCAACAATACGTGCCCCTTTTGAGATTCGATGTTGGGTATTAACCCTTTGAATCGCATAAGCCGTGTCTATATCTTCTACTCCTATAATCTCCCGAATTGGTTGGATGGGTTTGTCAATTTTTACAGCATTGCGTAGTTGTGATGCAATTTCCTCAACTGTTTTTTTATCAGCCATAAATGAAGAAAATTTAGTAGTGTTTGTTTAGTTTTGATTTTAATAAAAGCGAAAATAAGCTATTCTTTTTAAATGACACGGGAATTAGATGGACTTATCAAAGTTTAAAAATATAAACGATTTTAAAGCAATTGCTGCAGAAAAATTAGCTTCACAAGCATATGATTATTTGACAGGAGGAGCAGAAGACCTGCGAACATTGGAAAGAAATAAGTTGGCCTATGCTCAATATCAAATTAGGCCGAGAAGATTAATAGATGTTTCGTCCATCGACATGAGTATCGAATTATTTGGTCGTAAATGGGATACCCCTATTATTTTAAGTCCGGTCGGTGTTCAGGCACTTTTTCACCCACAAGGGGAGATCGCAACGGCCAAAGCTGCTAATCAACAAGGGCATCTCATGATTGCCTCAACCGTTTCCAATTATTCTTATCAAGAAATTGCTGATGTATGCAGGGTGAAGCCTTGGTTTCAATTATATCCAACCACCAATCTTGAAGCAAGAAAAACACTCATCCAAAGAGCAGAAGAAAACGGATGTGAAGTATTGGTATTGACCATCGATGTACCGACTGTTGGCAACCGAGAAAAACATGCAAAAATGTTGACTGATAATGTACATGGACGAACCGGAACCATGGGGAATTTAAAAGGATTATTGAATCCTGATGATATTTTTCATGACCTTTCGATGACTTGGGAGATTATTTCTTGGATTCGTGAGAGAACCAATATGAGGCTGATTTTAAAAGGAATTTTGACCTATGAAGATGCATTACTTGCGATGGAATTTGGTGTTGATGGCATTATCGTTTCCAATCATGGAGGTCGACAACTGGAAAGTGATATGAGTACTTTAGAAGTTTTGCCTGAGATTGTAAACGCAATTGGTGGGAAAATTCCAGTGGTGATAGATGGGGGAATTCGAAGAGGAACTGATATCCTCAAAGCTATAGCATTGGGCGCCGACGCCGTATGTATTGGAAGAGCCTTTATCTATGGTTTGTCCGTATTTGGACAAAATGGGGTAGAGCGAATTTTAGCAATATTAAGTGATGAATTGGAACGAAACATGAGGTTGACAGGGGTGACAAAAATTGATTCCATAAACACTTCATTCATTCGAAAAAAACAGTGGTAATAACATCCATTATCGTATTTTGTGGCTATTCACAACGTAAAAAACTTATGGATAATAAAGAAAAAGCGATCTCAATTTTCAAACCGCATTTAATTCTAAAAACAGATTACCGAGGAGGTAAATCTAAAAAGGAAGTAGGGGCTAATGAGCAAAAAGTATATAAGCTTTCCTCCAATGAAAATCTGCTGGGCTCGTCTCCGAAGGCGTTAAAAGTAATCAAAGCGGGAATTGATACATTACATGAATATAGTGATTATAGTGATGATCGATTGAGAAGTGCCCTATCTGATTATTACAAAGGTGAATTATCTGCAGACCAATTTTTTACCGCCAATGGTGGTGTAGAAATTATTGAAATGATTGTCAGAGGCTTCGTCAGTGAAGGGCACGAAGTCATTATCTCTAATCCTTGTTTTGGTCCTTACAATATGTTTTCCTTAAAGGCTGGTGCGAAGGTTCATGATGTGCGATTAACTGATGACAACTATGAACTAGACATCGAAGGAATCCACCGAAAAATTAATGATAAAACCAGATTGATTTTTCTCACCAGTCCTAACAATCCAACAGGAACCATCATCAGCAAACATGAAATGGATATCTTCATGGCTGGAGTACCGGATCATGTAGTGGTAGTGTTGGATGAAGTGTATTTTCATTTTACGGATGCGGCTGGTTATTTTATTGCGTCCAAATATGTCAACGAAGGGAGAAGAATCATTGGAGTCAATAGTTTCTCTAAAGCGTATGGGTTGGCGGGATTACGATTAGGATATGCTTATTCTACCTTAGAATTGACCCAATACTTAAGAAATTTATCGCGACCATTTATGCTGAATTCATTGTCTATGGATGCAGCGATTGCAGCTTTAGGCGATGACGCGCATTTGAAAAGAACCGTCAATTTAATCCAAAAAGAAAAACCTTTTTTATATCAAAATTTAGATCGACTTGGTTTAAAATACTGGAAAACACAAGCCAATTTTATCTTAACAAAACCACCAATGGATGCTGATGTTTTTGTTGAGAAAATGCTAGCGAATGGTATAATGGTAAGACCGGTTGCTAATTTCGGTGCGCCTGGTTGTGTGCGTGTAACAATAGGTACCCATAAAGCGAATGAAGCGTTTATAAATGCATTGGAAATTGTTTTGGAAGCGTAATACAATTTGTATAACATCAGTTTTGTTCTATAAATAAAAAAAGCCTCATCTCGATATTCTCGAAATGAGGCTTTTTTTGATTACTTATGAAGTTTAGAATTTTTGACTTTTCTCAATATCGCTTGGCTTATTTTTCTTTACTGCCTTCTGCATTTTTTTACCATCCTTCATTTTTCTTGCTCCTCTTTTATCACGCTTACTATCTAAGTAAACTTCATGCTGAGCTGGTGTCAAAATCGCATCTAACTTTTCCTTAAATTCTTTTGCTGCAGCTTTTCTTGATTCTCTAAAAGCAATTTTGTCTTCCTCTGTTTCCAATTTTGGACGAGATTGCTGAATCATTTGACGCTGCATGTAAATTTCTGTTAGCTCGCTTCTTTGTTCTTCAGTTAATGCTAATGAAGCATCTTTTGCAGTCAATTTTTCATTCATTCTATCCAATACCATAGCAGTACGCTTTTCAGGAGTACTTGCCGTTCTCATATTACGAGGTATTTGTTTCGTATTTTGATCTGTCCTTACTCGCTTCTTTTTCATTTTCACAGAAGGAGATGATGTCGCAGGTGCAGGTGCTTCAACCTGTGCAATTGATGTAGCAGATAATGCAAACACAGCAGCAAATAACATTAATAACTTTTTCATGATTTCTTATTTAAAATTTAGTTTAATACGATTTATTGGATTGGGGGGACATACTATTAACTTCAAAATTACAATATACGTGCATTACAAAAATGGTTTTGACATTTATTTAACGCAAATGCACTACATTTATTAAGATGGAATTTATCCGATTTTGTATAAATAAGCAAATAAAGCTTCTTTCCTCAAAATAAGGGTCTACTTATTAGATTTATAATGCCTCTTTTAATCCCTAATTAGCAATCAACAACGAATGATACCCAATTTTTATAAGTTAAAATTACCAATTTAAGTTATTGATAATGAGTGCAAATATAATTTGTCACAAATAAAGGTGCTTGAAATTTCCTTCTTTATAGTTTAAATTGAACGCATATAAAATGTACCCGATTTTGGGTATTAACTCCCTCCTTTTTTATCCCCTTTTAGTTGGTTCAATTATTAACACGCGAGTTTCCCCACTCAAATATTTCGTAACACTATGTATAGAATGATAACACTGTCTGTTTTCATATTCACTGCTTGTATCCTCAACGCACAGGTAAGTGTCAAAGAAAGTCCCATTCAATTAATACCGGATCTTTCAAAAACGATAGATGTTGATTTTAGATTGGCGGGCGGTTTGATTTTGATGAATGCAGAAAATGATGGAGAAAAAGGAGAGTATATTTTAGATACAGGAGCACCTTGTTTAATTTTAAATGAAGTGGTAGAAAAAGGAGAGCTTAATATTATAGCAGTTGGAGTTGGAGGGCAAATGAAAGTCTCAGAATCGAATATTAAAAAATTCAGATTGGGAAAATATATTAAGGAGCAAATAAAAAGTCTTTCAATCGATATTAGCCACATTGAGCGTTTGAAAAAAAGGAAGATTGATGGATTGATCGGCTACGAAATGTTTAAAGACAAAGAATTGTTATTTGACTATAACAATTTATTAGTTTCATTTTTAGATGGTAAAAGATATAACGAATATAAAGGTCAGAAACGGCTTAAAACGCTTCCTTTTAAAATGCATGGACATATGCCAATTATCAAGGTAAGTATTGGTAACAAAAATTTTAGATTTGGAATTGATACTGGAGCTGAAGTAAATGTGATAAATACAGAAGATGCTAAAAAAATTAAAGATGAGTTTTATGTAAAAAAGGCAACTTCAAATATCCAAAGTATTGATGAAAAAAAAACCGGTGTAAACACGATTGAGTTAGACCGAATTGCTGTGAGTAAAAAAGAAGTCTACAAAAATCTCAGTTTCATTATTACTGATTTGTCTAACTTCAACCAAGCTTATGGTGTGGAGTTGGATGGCTTATTGGGTTATTCATTCTTGAAAGAACGATTGCATTCTATTGATTTTCGCAATAAAGAGTTGGTGATTTGGGAGGAAAAAATTGAATTGAATAATTAAATTTGAAAATTATAACTTGAGCACATGAATTCGCGAGTACATGCGCGAGTACATGCGTGATGATGCGTCCTCAATTTTAATTTTATAATTTATAATTTTCAATTCTTTAGAAGAGTCCACTAATATTTCCATCCGAATCAATATCAATCACTTCAGCTGATGGAGTACCGGGTAACCCAGGCATCCGCATGATATCACCTGTAATCGGCACTAAAAATCCAGCACCGGAAGCTATTTCAATTTCACGAACAGTAACAATAAAATCTTTTGGTCGACCCAATAATTTCGGATTGTCAGAAAGTGACTTTTGAGTTTTTGCAATACAAATAGGAAGACCGTTTAATCCCAATCGATCAATTTTTCTCAGATCCGCTTTTGCTCTCGCAGTGTAATCAATTGCTTTTGCTCCATATATTTTTTTCGCTACCGCTTCAATCTTTTTTTCTACACTCCATTCCCATTGATACATTGGCGTAAACTTCTTGGTATTTGTCTCAACAATTTCGACTACTGCTTTTGCCAATTCTTCAGCACCAGCACCACCATCTGCCCAAACATTGGCAATGACTGCTTTTATATTCTTATATCTACAATGTAGTAGTATCGCATTCACTTCATCTTCCGTATCGCTAGTGAATTTATTTATCGCAACAACCGGTTGCAATCCAAATTGCTGAATATTCTCAAGATGTTTATCTAAATTCTCCAAGCCTTTTTTTAATGCTTCTACATCAGGATTTGTTAATGTTTTTAAATCAGCACCACCATGATATTTTAATGCACGAACGGTAGCTACCAACACCACCGCTTTAGGAGATAGATTGGCACTTTGACATTTGATATCGAAAAATTTCTCCGCTCCCAAATCAAATCCGAATCCAGCTTCTGTCACCACATAATCAGAAAGAGACAATCCCATCTTAGTTGCAATTACACTGTTCGTACCTTGTGCAATATTGGCAAAAGGGCCCCCGTGAATAATTGCAGGATTTCCTTCGATTGTTTGCACAAGATTTGGTTTGATCGCATCTTTCATCAACGCTGCCATTGCACCATTTGCTTTTAAATCTCTAGCATAAACAGGCTTTTTATCAAAAGTGAATCCGATGAAAATATTACCCATTCGTTTTTTGAGATCTTCCAAATTTTCAGCCAAACAAAGAATGGCCATAATCTCCGAAGCTGCTGTAATATCAAACCCGGTTTCTCTTGGAATACCTGAGGAGGTTCCACCCAATCCAACAACAACTTTGCGTAGTGCTCGATCATTCATATCCATCACTCGTTTCCAAATAACAGTCCGAGGATCAATTTTCAATTCTGCTTTTTTACTTTGAATTTTATTGTCAATTAACGCAGAAAGTAAGTTGTGTGCTTTTTCAATCGCTGCAAAATCACCTGTGAAATGTAAATTAATATCTTCCATCGGTAATACTTGAGAGTAACCACCACCACTTGCACCGCCTTTGATTCCAAAAACAGGGCCTAACGAAGGTTCACGTAAAACTACTGTTGTAGATTTGCCAATTCGATTTAGGCCTTGCGTTAATCCGATAGAAGTAGTGGTCTTTCCTTCTCCTGCTGGTGTGGGAGAAATGGCAGAAACGAGTATCAAATTATTTTGCTGAACTCTCTTTTCGTCAATTAAGGATAAAGGGAGTTTCGCTTTATGCTTTCCATAAAGTTGCAAATCATCTTCCTGAATTCCCAATTTCTCGGCGATGTCTTTGATGTGTTTTAGTTCAACTTTTCTGGCGATGTCAATATCAGTCATGATGGTTTTTGATTTTAAGATGGGAAAAATAATAAGAATTTTTGGCTTCACCCGTATAATACAAATTGTAGTCTATAATTACGGTTCTCTTTGAGAATAATTTCCCGATATCTTCGTTAGAAAGCCCTGTCTGCTTGGCGCAGTCAGGCAGGCTCGCCATAACTAAGGCTATGTCTACGTTTTCTGCCTTGATCTCGAAAAATTTTCCTTCCAAATATATCCGCACTTTTAGACTACAATTTGTATAAGGTGGTAAACAAAAAAGGGCTGACTCAATTGAGACAACCCTTTTTTGTTTTTATGTCTTGTAAATTAAACGTGTAATCTTTCTTTTCTGGCCAATAATTGCTCCTCCGTTTCAACACGATCGGGATCAGGAACACAACAATCTACTGGACAAACAGCAGCACATTGAGGCTCTTCATGAAAGCCTTTGCACTCTGTACACTTATCTGGAGCGATGAAGTAATAATCATCTTCAATCGGTTGCAACTGCTCATCGACAGAGACTTCTTTTCCGTCCTCTAGCGTGTACACACCTTTGACACCCGTACCATCTGCAATTGCCCATTCGACCCCACCTTCATAAATTGCATTGTTTGGACATTCTGGTTCACATGCTCCACAATTGATACATTCATCCGTAATCGTAATCGCCATACTATTTTGTTCTTTTTATTCCCACAAAAGTATTATTATCGAGGCTATAAATCAAATATAACCAACCATATAATTGAGTATTCTATGGGTATAACTATCAAAATCCCTAAAGAGTTCAGCTTTAAAGCAGGTTATCGCTTTTTAGACCGGTCTGATAAGGAATGTTTGCATCGGGTAAATGAGGGTAAAGTATATAAATTATTATTAATTGATGGGGAATTGTTATTGATTCAAATTGAAGATTCAGGTGACGCATTGACGGTAAATTGCATCAATAAAAAGGTCAATAATGCACAAACAAAAGCGATCAAATCATACGTGATTGAATGGTGGGATTTGGACTATTATTTGAAACCCTTTTATCGATTTTGTAAAAAGGATAAGATGCTCAAAAAGTTATCCGACGATCATCATGGCTTGCGCATGATTGGGTTTCCGGATTTGTTGGAGTGTTTGGTTTGGGCGATTATAGGACAGCAAATTAATCTGAATTTTGCATACATTATCAAAAGACGATTTGTTGAGAAATATGGGATTTCAATCGTGCATCAAGGGCAGTCATATTTCCATTTTCCAGATGCTGAAAGTGTAAGTCAATTGACTGTGGAGGCATTGAAAGAATTAAAATTTTCGAGACAAAAAGCAAATTACACCCTAAATGTTGCCAATGCAATTTTACACGAAGGACTCAACAAAAACGCATTGAAAGAAATGGGATATGCAGAAGCAAAGGCTACATTAAAAAACATAAAAGGAGTAGGAGATTGGACGGCAGATTATGCATTGATGAAATGTATCCGATATCCAAATGCGATTCCATTGGGGGATGTAGGGCTGCATAATGCCCTGAAAGCGCAATTGAAATTGGAAGCGAAACCATCTAAAGTGGTACTAAAACAGTTGGCTGAAAAATGGGCAATTCACAGCGGTTATGTTTGTTTTTATCTTTGGAGTAGCCTATTAAATAATAATTGACAGGTTAATGACAAACATAATTGTATAAAACCAAAAATAAAGGCATCTTCACGTCTATGCAAAAACACAAACCACTCAAATTCTCTCGTGGAAGAAATGAATTTTTTTCAACACTAACAAAGAGAGTCAACAGCTATTTCAAAGAGTCTCAAATTTCAAAACATGCCAACGCAAAAATGGTAATTAAAACCATTGTTTTGATGACAGGCTACATTCTTCCCTTTATCTTAATGCTGTTTTATAATTTCAATCCAGTACTAGCCTTGTCACTTTGGTTTGTAATGGGTTTGGCAAAAGCAGGTGTTGGAATGAGTGTAATGCACGATGCCAATCATGGCGCTTATTCTGCAGATCAAAATGTAAATAAAGTGTTAGGTTGGACCTTAAATATGCTAGGTGGTGCCGTTTTGAATTGGAAATTACAGCACAATGTTTTGCATCACACCTACACCAATATAACGAATGTAGATGAAGATATCGATGCGAAGGGAGGCTTAAGATTCACACCTCATACTGAATTAAAAAGTAACCATAAATGGCAGTACATCTATGCTTTCTTCCTTTATGGAGCAACTACCTTGTATTGGGTCTTTGCTAAAGATTTTATACAGTTTAATAGATATACAAAAAATGGTGTCTATAAAGGGAGTAAAAACGATATTATAAAAGATACGATTAAGATTGCAGCGATCAAGATTGGTTATTTTTTCGTTTTCCTTTATCTTCCAATTTTCGTTTTCCAATCAACAGCATGGGTCGTATTAACCGGATTTGTCATCATGCACTTTGTCGCTGGATTTATTTTGACCGTTGTATTCCAATTGGCTCACACTGTAGATGAAACTTCTCATCCATTGCCAGATGAGCATGGAAATATTGATAATAATTGGGCGATTCATCAAATGAATACGACCGTCAACTTTTCAAGACATAACAAACTAATTTCGTGGTATGTCGGTGGTTTGAATTTTCAAGTAGAGCATCATTTATTTCCAACGATCTGTCATGTCCATTATCCAAAAATTGCCGAGATCGTGAAGGAGACTGCTGAGGAATTCAATGTTCCATATTTGGAGAATGATAGTTTTGGTGATGCCATTCGATCACATATTGCTGCATTGAAGAAATTTGGAAACATCACAACTTTGGATGAAGCAATTGTCTAAATACTAAAAATGTCTTAAATCACCGGAGGTAAAAGACCACTCAGGTGTCATCACACTTTTGACCCCCAACTCGTACCAAGGACTCAATGGTTTGTTCATCGGGTTTAGAAGAATTTGGGTGTCTTGCGCTGGCATATAGCTTTGGGCTAGCAAATAGATTTTTTGACTCGTCGACCTGTTGATAGCCATGTCCACTACGATAACTGCATGACCATAAGGTCTACCTTTTTGTATAAACGTATCTCCAATTTCCATTTCCATGATTGGCCGAGGTGGCAACTCATCTCTCAAAGAAGCTGTATTGGCGTATGAAAAAATCTGAATCATATATTTTCTGAATTTGCTGTAACTCAGATCACCTTTTGCATACGCATTAAAATATCGAGGTTTGCCATCAGATAAGTAATTGAACTTAATCTCACCATATCTTTTTTCCTTAAATAAATATTCTCCTCGCAATCTCATTACTGCGTCTGCGCATTGTTGCAGGTTGAGCTTATCCAATTCCATATCTACCACACCCGCATAGACACCATGATTGTTTTTTACCTGTCCATCAAAATACAAAACAGGAGACCCCTCTTTTTTTAGCGGCAGTTTTCGTAAATAATTTCCAAAAGAATTTTCAGGAATATTGGTACGTTCGTATCCATCAGGAACTTTAAAACGTTGTTCTATGGTATTGCCATCATTGTCAATTGAAACGAATTTTGCTTCCTTATTCTTTTGCTTATTAGTCGTAGTAGTTTCTTGATCGGAAGCGGTACACGCCAAGAATAAAAAAGCGATAAAGAAATAGAGTGGTAAAGTTTTCATCAAAATTAAACGGAAAAATTATATTAGAAATTGTTGTAATGAGTTCAAATAGCGTTTCATACAATAAAAAAGCTGAGACCAGAACACAGGCCTCAGCTCATTACAAGTAACTAACTTATAATTACAATTTCATAAATTTTGTAGAGTGAATCTCACCATCAACATTCAGAATTAAGAAGTAAGTTCCTGAAGTCAATTCTGCAGCATCAATTTGCTGACTATTGTTGTCTTTGTTAATCACTGATTCCAATACCAATTGACCAGTAATATCAAATACATTGATTGGTGTGTCTATTGTCAAGTTCTCAGCTAATCTGATGTTCAGGTCCTGTGCAACTAATGTTGGAAGAACGGTAACTGCGTTAGAGGATTTGATAGTAATTGATTTAATTTCAGTGAATGAAGAGCGGCCATCAAAGTCCACTTGCTCCAAACGGTAGTAGTTGACACCGGAAACTACATCTTTGTGAGCATAATTGTACACAGATTTGGTAGAAGTAGTACCCGCACCTTCCACAGTTATTAGCTCACTAAAATTGCGACCATCAACACTGTGTTGAATTGAAAAGAAATTATTATTAATTTCATTTTCAGTAGACCATTCAAGTAATACACTTCCGGCCACTGAAGTTACTGCAAAATTGGATAAAGAAACTGACAGTGGTGCATCTGGGCAGTCACCTGGCGTTGCAATAGGAGTAACTTCTCCAACACCATTCGTTACGGTAATAGATGAACCTACTGGTGTGTTACTTGTTTCTGAAGCACCTACATCGGTGGACAACATGCCACTTGCAGCACCCTCTACTGGAGTTAAAGTTCCTTCATAACTCAAGAATTCGATGACGGTAATAGTTCCTCCACAATCTTGAACTAATGCAAAACCATCAGAGCCACCATTTTGAATTCCAGTTACCGGGATAGCTATAATACAGCCAGCACTTCCAGACCCACAAATATCCATCGTAGGACTCGTACAGGCTGGGACAGCTACGGTATTGTACTCAGTTCCGTTGCTACCATTGTAAAATTCTAGCGAGTAAGAGCATCCATCAGCAGGAATAATTACCTCAACGAATTCGTCTACATCAGCTCCAGCATTGTCATAATGAAATTCGGTAATCGTTTGAGCATGGAGGCATGTAAATACCATAGCTACACTAAATAGGGATAGTAAGATTTTTTTCATGTGCTTAATCAATTTTTGTTTTTAAATAGGATAAATATTTAAATAATATACGATTAAATTTCGATTAGGGAAAGCTAATAAGCTCAAGTTAACAAAAGACGCACTAGTGATTTTTTTGATTAAAGAAAACGCAATGCGTAATTTAAGCTATTCTCAAATGGTTGAATACTAGCCCAATATTATATATGATTTCTGATGCTATGATTGACTCATGGCTTTGTCCATTTTTTAGTGCAAAATCACCAGAAAGACCATGTAGATAAACTCCTAAAATAGTTGCTTCAAAAGCGTTATATCCTTGCGCTAATAGACCTGTAATCATGCCTGTCAACACATCTCCACTACCTGCTGTTGCCATTCCTGGATTACCAGTTGAGTTGAAATATATGGTTCCGTCGGGTGTGGCGATAGCCGTATGGGCACCTTTTAAAATCAAATAACACTTCAAATCTTGAGCAATTTCTTGCTGTGCTTTGAGTCGCTGAAAATCGTTTTTGTAATTGCCAAATAGTCTTTCAAATTCACCGGGATGAGGTGTTAATATGGAGTTTGGAGCTAGTTTTTTCAATAAACTTCTGTTTTGAGATAAGATGTTTAATGCATCTGCATCAAGTACCAAAGGAGTATTGGTGTTTTCAATAAGATGGATAAGTGTTTTTTTTGTTGTCGTATTATTTGCAATCCCTGGACCAATTCCAATCGCATTATATTTTTGTTCAAATTCAATAGGTGTTACATAATGTGTGTCTGAACTTGTGAGTGCCATGACTTCGGGAATAGCTTGTTGAATGATGTCATATCCGCATTTTGGAAGATAAGTGGTTACCAGCCCGGCACCGATTTTTAGACAAGCTTTTGATGCTAACACAGCAGCACCAATTTTACCTTTACTTCCAGCGATTATTAATGCGTGTCCGAAGCTTCCTTTGTGGTCAAATTTATTTCTATTTTTTAAGATGGATTTTATGAATTTGCGATCTACATAATAATGCTGTGCTGTTGCATCCCTTATAAAATTCCTATCCAAATTTATGGAGACCAATTCCCAGTTTCCGATTCTATTTTTATTTTCAGGTTGAAAAAAAGCAAGTTTTGGAAGTTCGAAACTGATGGTGTGATCTGCTTCAATGGATACTTGATTGGTCGTCACATCTGCAAATACACCAGACGGTATATCGATGGAAACAATTGGAATAGTTTGTTGATTCAAATGCTTTATAAGCACCTTCCATTTATCTGAGATAGGTCGATTCAAACCAGTGCCGAAGAGCGCATCGATTATTATTCCATTTTCAATAATAGGAAAAGGAGGTTGTCCTTCAATCAGAAAATATGGGAGTTCACTTATTGGAGGAAGCCTTTTTAAGTTTGCATTGAAGTCATCACTACCACTGTCAGAAAATTTGCAAACAAATAATATAACACTATAAAAACGTTGGTGTAATATTCTTGCCACTGCTAACCCATCACCTCCATTATTACCCATTCCGCAGAAAATAAATACCTTTTTCTCTGTATCAGGAAAATGATGACAAAATGCATTGACAAATTGATGTGATGCTCGTTCCATTAAATTCAATGAACTGATTGGTTCATTATTGATGGTGGCAGCATCAAGCGCTTTAATTTGTTTTGCAGATAAAATCTTCATTTGGGACGAATAAGTGCCTTTAGATAATCCAAGTTACTTGAATTTGTGTAAATAAAAAATGAATTATTCAACAACAAATAGAATTAAAACAACAATACGCCTCCTACAAATATATGAAGGCGACGTATTGTCTCTCTATAAAGTGTAAGTATTTATTTATCTGCAAATTTAACAAAGCGAGTAGTTGATACCTTCGAATTGCTTCCTTCTATTATTAAATTGTAAATGCCAGATTGCAGATGGGATACATCCAATAAAAATGCATTCACTCCTTTTTCAATGTTGACTTTTCTTTCCATTTTTTGGCCAGCTGTTAGGTCGTAGATTCTTAAAGTGACATTATCCGTATTAATTTTGCTATGCACTTTTACAATCAAGTCATTAATTGCCGGATTTGGAAATAATTCCGAGATATAATATTGTGTCTCTATATCATTAGTATTGAATCCCTGCACGATAGAAACAGGTGCCTGACTATCACAAATTGGATTCCAATTTTCGTCATACGTATTAATTGCAACAATATAATTCCCTCCAACTAAATTTCCAATCACATAAGGATCATTGCAATCGATGCATTGTTCCACAATGGAATAGTCACTTGTAAATAGTTTAAAGATTGAATGCGGTGCGTTACTAAAACCAGTAATGGTAATCGAATTTTCCGTACTTGTATAATCCAAACCACATGGCAGATTTCCTTGTTCGATTGGACCTCCATCTGCGCAACCATTTACCACTACCTCTGCAAGCGTAATGTATCCATCTGCCAGCTTGTGTATACGTACATATCTTCCACTAATATCGTTGGTTGCAATATTGGATGGACTACCTACTTGTCCGGAAATAAATTGTTCGTAAACAGCTTGTTGTCTTGCTAGTTGCAAATTCCCTCCAGCAGTGAAAGGGGTGTCCGACACTAGTACATAACAATCAAAAAGGCGGTCCTGACCATCTGTTCGATTATAGATCTCAATAGATTCTATTGTCGAGATTTGTTCCAGGTCCACTTCCCACCATCCTTGGAAACTGTTTTCAGTTGCAGCAACGGAGCCATTGAAATAATTTCCGTCTGTATTTCCATCAACTGCTAAATCAGCACTTGGGAATCCTTGGAATGACAACGTGGAGGATTGAATGGCAGGTTTGTTTAGTGCTAAATTGGTTGCATTACCATTACAAGCTCCGCTAAGCGTAATAGCTGTTCCTTGACAAGTGCAACCATCTTGTTGGATGATATCATTTTCAGTTTGACTATTGAAGTCATTGCAAGCTGCCCCTGGATTGGTAGGTAAATTTGGGTTGGTTGGTTCACAATCATCCGCATCACAAATTCAATCATTATCAGTATCAGGACAACTTCCATTGATTGATATGGTCTGTTCTTCCGTACAAATCAATTGATAATTCGCATCATAAAATGCGACCGCAACAATGTAATCTCCGTTTGCTAAATTGGAGATTGTCTCTACACTATTGCAATCGAAGGTACAACTAAAGATGACGCTCCATCCATTTTGTATATCGAAAACTTTGACGATTTCATTTGGAGCGCTCAATCCAGAAATATTAATTGTGTTTCCTGTGATGTTGATATTGATGTCATCACAATTGCTTCCACTAGTAATTGGTGTTCCAATACAAGTACATCCGTCGGCTTGATAGATATCGTTTTCGGTATTTGGATCAAAATCATTACAAGCAGTTCCTGGAGTTGCAGGTAAATTTGCATCAAAATCGTTGCAATCCTCATCTGTACAAAATCCATCATTATCATTATCGATACAATTGTTGTCTGGCGCAAAATTAGCAGTCAATGTGCCATTCCCAAAAAATGTAAATGAAGTGTTGGAGTTGCTGCCATTTGCTACTCCTGACCATCCTGTAAATACATAGCCAGGTGCTGCAATTGCCGTTGCTGGTATTGGAATTCCAGTAAACCAAGTCCCTTCAAAACTACTTCCCGCGTTTATCGTACTTACCTTAACGGTACCACCAACTGAAGGAGATGCATTGATTGTTAAGTTGGCAGTTCCGTTTACTTCAGGAAATTCTTGTGCAAAATGCTGGTAGACGACATCGGTTCTTCCATTTGCGAAAATTCGAAGTTTATCCACATGGTCTGCATGGATGTTGAATCCATCCGCCCAACGATCTAAGTGTTGTTGAATTTCTGGTTGATACAATTGTTCGTATTCATCGATTCTATCTAGCATTCTATCTTTGTCATAAAATACATTGATTTGATCCGCCATTCTATTGATAAAATCATAACGCCACTGATCATTTTTAACAAGACCTCTGAATAGTCGAGTAGACCATTCTGCGTTTGGCCAGTTGGCACCAGTACCATATAGCAATCTTGCCAATGAATTGGGAGAGGGATCACCAGTATTGTACCCACCATAATGTTGGAAAAAGCCATAGCTAAAATCAAGGTCTTTGATCATCCATTGAAATGTACCATCTAAATTTCTGAATCGTCGATTATTATTACTTGGCCAATCTGCATTGTCGACATATAAGTTAAAGACAATATTATCCAAATAAGCATCCGTATCTACAAAAGTATTGAGTGTTTGTAAGCTCGCGTCACCTGACAAGTCATTGGTAGCAACATAGTTTTGCATTTCATCCCATTTATCAATGGAGCCTTCTTTTACTTCATTAAAATCATCTAACAAGTCAATTTCATCATCGTCCCAACCAAAATGCACACGGACATATCTTTTATCTGTTCTTTCGCGTATGTTATGAATGCCCCAATATTCTCCATTGATATAAACAACCCCTGGACGGTAATCTTGATGATTTAAATTAGCTGGTTCGATAATACCATTGACATCTTCATCTTCTCTGACCAACCCAGAAACCATCGCATCATGAAACATCGTGTAATTCCAGTCTTGACCAGAATTTCTTAAAACCAAACTTCTGTAGGCATCGAATTCTCCTCCTGGGAAAATAGGATATTCTATCTTGCTGCCTCCTAGACTTCCTTTTGCTTTGATGGCTAATGATTTTTGGGCTTGGAAAGCGCTAGCTGTTCCGCTAATCTCAAGTTCTATTAATTGACTAAATGCTTGTGTACCATTTGGCTCAAACATTTCTACATTGGCAGGTTTTTCAATATCTTCTAGGAAGTTGGGATAAATACCGGTAGCTGGATCGAAAAGTACTTCTGGATCTGCTACAACAGAAACTATTGCAAACGTGTGGTTGGTGTTGAATAAATAAGTTTCCGTTTGAGGAATACTTGGTAGTTGTGCAGGTACAATAGCAACTGCACGTATCGGTGTATTCGCACTTACCGTTATTGGTCCAGTATATAATGTAGCCCCATCATCTGGTGTAGCCCCATCTAAGGTATAATAGATTTGACCAGCTCCACTCATAGATACTTCTTGATCGGAAGTATACAAACCACCCACAGGCGAAATTGTAGGAGCATCTGTTTGCGTGACTCCTGACGTCGAATTATTATTAGTAGTGCCAGGAGTTGGATTTAAGAAATAATCAAAATCTCCACTGCCATCAATTTCTCGACCTTCAGAAATATTTTCAATCTGTATATCAAATTCATAGCTATCAATTTCAGTTACGCCATCGGTAGCAAATAAACCAATAGATTCTCCGCTTGAACTTAACTTTGCGTTGACATGTTGCGGTCCTTGATCCAAATCTTTATCAAACCAAAAAACGAGATAACCACCTGGTTGAATGGTAGTAGCTCCGGGATTTCCAAATGGAATCTGGTGCAAATTAGGAACTGAAAGATCATCAGTAAAATAGTAGCCTGCTAAATCAACAGGGAAGTTTTCAGCGTTATAAATTTCAACCCAATCTTCAAATTCTCCAAATTCGTCTTGAATGTTGGAGCCATTAGATGCCATAAATTCATTGATTGATAAATTTTGAGCGAATCCAGAAGTTGTGAGAATGAGAGCTGTAAAAAAGAATACAACTCTAGGTAGAGGAGATGTAAATATCTTCTTCATCATAGTATTTGTTCAATAAAAAAATAGAATATGAGTTTTTTGATACTGGGGGGAGTAACTACTTTACAATTTAAGGATATAAAATGATAGGAACGAATTTTATTTAAATTGAAGTATAATATTGTAAGAATGATAAATTTATATAGCAAATAATAATATCATACAAATTTGAGGAAATAAAAAAACACCAGCTTACTTTTAAGGTGGTGTTTTAATTCTTCGTTCAAAAATTATGCAAAACTATAATTACTAATAACGATAATAGCCCCTTTAATTATCAATAGTAAGTTATAGCGCCAACATGCAAGTATCTTGAACAAAATTTCTTCAGCCGATCTCTAATTCGACTAAAATGTTGTCTTATAAATTTATCTGCAAGCACTTTAGCTTGACATTATAAAGATGCAGGAAATAGGCACTAGTTGAAACAACAAAATCTAGCTTTTGTCAATAAAAAAACAGCAAAATGAACTAATTTAAACGTAGATTTGTCAAATTAAAATGGATGTAAATTAGGCTTAAAGGAGGATTAATTTTTAATAAATCGCTGGGTTGAATGGATATTATTTTCAGATTTGATTACAAGATGGTGTAATCCATTTGCAAGATTCGAAACATCTAACTCGATAGGCTGAATACCTTTTGATAGTTGCACTTTTTTCTCCAACATCAATCTTCCGTTGATATCATAAATTATTAGTTGAGCAGTTCTATCAAATTGGCTTTCAATGGTTGTAATCATATAATCGTTGGCAGGATTGGGATATAGTGCATTATTTTTTACTGCTACAAATGCATAAGGATCAAAAGAAATATCGGTGCCTAATTCTGTTTCATTTCCATCAGGCATACCATTAATTTCACCAAGCACAATTGAGAAATACAGTGGCCAGGCTTGACAATTTAAAGTCCAGTCAGCATTGAAATAATAAAAAGCAATTTGATAATCACCATCCACTAAATCATAGACTTTTAGTTCATCAGGACAATCGTAAGAACACGTGTACATAGTAACAATTTCATCTGCAGGGCCATACAAAATGAATACGGAATTACCTTGTGGAATTCCGTAAACGGTCATGTCACCTTCATCAACCGTGGGTAAGATAGTGCAAGCATTTCCTGTGACTAACAGTGTCTCTTCGGATACGATATTGTTATTCGATTCATCAGATTCTATAATATTATCACTTCCATTTGCTTCTCGATCAATCGCTAAAATTACATAATATTCTCCTAGCAATAAATTCCAAGGAATCGCAATCCCATCTCCCGCCATCACATTCTCATTGTATTCTGATCCCCAAAAACCAGTTGGAATCAACCCTACTTCTGCATCATCATCAGACAATACGGTGTCGCTTGACAAATAAACTCGGATATCAAAAGCATTGGCAGCATCTGAATTTCCATTGTTTATCAAATCAAAACTAAAACCTGCTGTTTCTAATTGTGCAGCTGTAGATGTTGTTAAAACAAGATTATCACCAGTCAAATCAACAAAGGAACCTGGTTCTTCATTACACGGAACCTCTATTACAAATTTATGTTTTACAAGTCCCTTGTTATTAACCCATATACCATTCCAATGATTAATAGAAATATAATCCAATAAAGGTCCATTATGTTCTTGATGGTTTACAAAGTCGACTTCTTCTCCATTGGACCAAACAAAATTACCTTCTTCTTCGAAATCGCTCATTCCAATCCAAGCATTTTCTGCTAAATATCCGTAAAGGAAGCTGTTTTCAAATTCAGTTTCGATGGAAGTTAATACTCCTCCTGCTTCGATAGCAAATGAATCTGCTTCCCACCAATGTACTGACAATTCAGAAATAAAGTATCTATTACTATTGTACTGACCTAAATAATTATATCCACTAATTTCGTCTGGACAATCATCACTAACATCGGCATTAAATAAAAAAGTTGCTTCAATAGAATTATTGTTACTAACTGGGTCGATTAGATGTTCGCTATATGCAACAATCGATACATCAAATGACGCAGGCAATGTGTCAGGAAAAGTAGGGTTGAAATCGTAAAAAACATTTAACGCTATGGTTTCACCGACGCCCAGTTCGTCGATACAGATTACCTTGGTTTGATCGGTGTCATCATAGGTAAGAATATTTTGATATGGATTTGATGTGATCGAAGGAATACTACCATGTGCGTTTCTACCCACTATCGCTTTTACATTATAAGCAGTTGCAGGACCATTGTTGGAAATTTCTCCCTCATAACTAACAATTCCTTCATCACCATATTCAAAAGAAGCATTGGTGATATCAACAGAAATATCGGTTGTATATTTTTGACAGAAAATATCGAATAGTTGATTCGATGCATCAATTTCTAGTGACGTGCCCGTAATGTTTGAATATTTCTTAACGTAGAATGAACCCCATTGTGTAGCATTCATTGAAAAGGAAGGGAAATAAAACGGATCTGGCATCGGTACATTAACAAATGAAATTACACCTACTTCATTTGGGGCCAAAATTCCAATATCAGCTTGACCGAGTAAAATATCTGCTAGCGGATCTTCGCTTGTCAATGATTGATAAAAACCAAAAGTTTGAGGAAGTGAGGGAGCTGAATCCAGATTTTGAACAGTGACGGTAAAGTTAATCAACGACCCAGGAGTTGGAAACTCTGCAGGACAACTATGAGATAAAATCTCTACTTGCGAATCAGGAATCTGCTCATTACATGGAAGTTCCATGATAAATTTTTCTTTCGCCCAGATGCTTTTCAGAGACCATCCGCCACCATTTATCCACAAATTTATTGAAGCACTATTATTATCAATCGAATTTGGAGGATTAGGGTTGACATTATAAAAAAAGAGTGACTCACCACTAGACCAAACTAAATTACCCTCATTTACATAATCATTCAATCCAATATGGGCACTAGGTCCCGCATTTATATCCAATGCACCTTCAAGAATAAATGCATTTTCCTCAGCACTAGTAATGGCTGCCAAATAACCGCCATTTGCAAGCGCAATGTCATTTGCGTTTTGCCATCGGACTTCAATTTGAGAAATATAATATTGATGGTCATTGATTTCACCGATATAGTCAAATCCAGCGATTTCATTGGGACATTGGGCAACACAGATGGTTGTTAAGGCAAAGTACAGGAGTACTGTTGCACTGACAAGGAAAGATCTTGGGTGTAATGTGTGTAGCTTAATCAGGCTCATACCACTTGGGTGATGTTCTTATGTAAAGTTGAACATATTTAGGAATGAATCCAATAACAAAACAGGGTATTTGTCAATAAAAATGGGTCTTTTTTCAAGTATTTTGGTTTAAAAAGAAATTTTTTGTCAATTTAAATTTGATAAAATGTTAATATAATATCTAGTTAAATGACTTAGAAATTGCAAAACTTTCTTTTCACTGAATGAAAAACGCTTCTTTACTTTCAAGGTCTTATCAAGAATTACACCTTTTGGTGGTCAATGGATGAGGTGAATTCAGCATTCTATCATTCTAATTGTATAGCATTGACGATTTTATCCCTTGGTATTGAAAAGTATTTGCAAAAAAAACAAATCGAAGCACTGAAAGTTGAAATTCAAAAGGAGAAAGTTTTATTTGAAAGGCCTTGGTTGTTGGAGAAGTTGGGGGAGATGTATTGAAAGAATTATTCAGGAAATTAAAACGAAAAGAGGCAAGTCCAAAATTGACTTGCCTCTTTTCGTTTTGCTTCACAATGATTTGATGAAATTATGATTTAACAAAACGTGTGCTTTCTGTTTGACCATTTTTGTCTTTGATGACTAAATGATAAATACCCGTTTTGAGATCCGAAAGCTTTAAAGTTGTTGTATTATTTCCTTCTTCTAAATTCGCTACTTGTTGTTTTTGAAGTACACCGATTATATTGTATACTTCGATCAGGACGTCTCCATCAAAATTGCTATCAATAGTTACAAAAGCTTCATCACTTACTGGATTTGGAAATAAATTAATGATTGAAAAATTATTCAAATCAGCTGCTATCCTCGTATTTGCAATTGGATGGTTATTGTTAAATAGCACTGTGCTTACCATAAAAGGAATCCATTCATTGCAATCAGTTGATTGTACGGCTAAATAATACTGCGCATTCGGAATGAGTCCACTCACTACTTCTGTATTTGTACAATCAGTTGACCAAGGATTACACTGCCACACAATACCACTTGAAGAAGCACTTGAGTCAAAAATCTTTGTATTTTCTGCTGAAGTTAATCCTGTAATTGTAATCTCACCGAAATCAGTTTCCGAGTAGCTAACATTACATCCACCAACTACAGGTGTTCCTGCACAAGTACACATGTCACTTTGGATGACATCATTTTCAGTGTTGTGATTATTGTCATTACAAGGAGTCCCTGCGGATGCTGGAACGTCTGGATCGTTCGGTTCGCAATCTTGATTATCTGGAATGCCGTCACCGTCCGAATCGCCAGACCCTTCAGGAATTGTGAAAGGAATAAATTCATCGCAATTATCTGATTGAACACTCAAAAAATAAGTTTCACCTTGCGAAAATCCGAATTGATAATTGAGTTCCTCAACAGAAAAACAGGGGTTGTTATTCCATGGATTACACTCCCACAATACATTGAAATTTTCATCAAATATTTTCGTGTTTTCAGCAGCTGTTAATCCATAAATATTTACACCCAATCCAGCTTCTGAATTGAATGGTTCAACTTGAATGTCACACTCATTTGAACTACAAGCTATCTCAATGGATGCTGCACAATTGGGATCATTAAATTTATCAAATGGATTGATCGTTTTGCCATCGCTGTTGAAGATGTATTCTATGATTTGATGGGTTTGTCCATATTCTAATTCCAACAATGTAGTTTCAAATTGAGCAATTTGAACATTTAAAAAGAACATATTATCATCCGTAAATGTACCATCAACAAACAAATCATATGTTAATGTTACCCCATCACAAGCGACATTTGAAACAGTAGCATCCAATTCACAAAGAACATTTTCTTGAATTAAAATTGGAATCGATTCATTGCAATTATCAGATTGTATGACCAAGGTAAACTGTCCATCGGGTACCCCATTAATGATTTCAGGATTGTCGCACACGTTGCTGAAATTCGGCATACATTCATAGATTGGAAAGTTTTCATCATTTAATAATTGCACACTTGCATTCGATGGGAGTCCATTTATAGTGATGACATTCCCGACTACATCTGTCGTTACCTGACAAGTATTTGCGTTAATTGTTAGTGGAATAAATTCATCACAAATTCCGGATTGTACACTTAAGAAATAAGTTCCGCTTGGTAAGTTTGAAACAATTTCTGAGCTCGTGCAATTATTGTTACTCCAAGGGTTGCATTCAAACAATACTGCGTAATTTTCATCAAACAATTTTGTATTTTCCCCACTCGTCAATCCAGTAATGCTTAAATCGCCATTAATAATTGCGGTGTTGATATTGCAGCCATTGCCACCATCAGCCAATACGGTTGCAGTGATCGAACAAGTGGTATTGAGACCACAAAGACTTTCGGCAGCATAGGTTAAGAAGTAAGAACCAGGACCAATTTCAGTTCCAGATGATACGCCACCTACTTGTTGCGCGGGACCTACAAGTCCTTGTGGACAAGTAGTAGTCGCAACAGCGTCTGGCCAATTTGCAATTACAGTAGTTTCACCAGGTGCGATTTGAATAATAACATCATCAGGACAATCAATGCCTAATGAAGTTGAAACAAAAGTACCTTCGCAAGTACATCCATCATCAAGTATGACATCATTTTGAGTGGCTCCGTCGTTGTCATTGCAACTTGTTCCGGGAGTTGCTGGAAGGACAGGATTATTATCATCACAATCCTGATCTGCGCAAATACCATCATTGTCCATATCTACACAGCCACCTTGAATTGTAATTGGAATCCATTCATCACAGACAGTAGATTGTACACTTAAAAAATAATTTCCTGATGTCAGTCCAGAGATAAGTTCAGTATTAGAACATGGGTTTCCATTCCAAGGGTTACATTCCCAGATTACATTTATATTGTCATCGAAAAGTTTAGCATTTTCAGAATTTGTCAAACCAGTAACAGTGACAGCTGAATTGTTTGTTGTATAGGCAACATTGCAGCCAACTGGAGCGTTTGTTACTGTGATTATTATCCCACAGCCAACATTGTTCCCACATTCATCATTTGCACTAAAAATCACTTGGTAAGAGCCAATGCTTAAAAACGAATTAGGTGCCGGACCTGTAATTTGGGTGATGTTTACAGAGCCCACTGGACAATTAGTAAATGCTGTTGGAAAATCGAAATCAACCTGAACAGTTGTGCTGCTTTGCGGAATCGCAATCGTAATGTCCTCTTGACAAGTGAGGTCTATCGAAGCTAGTATTGGTGTGCCAATGCACGTGCAGCCATCCATATTAATCTGATCATTTTCAGTTGTTGCATCGTTATCATCACAAGGAGTACCCGGATTGGTTGGTAAATTCGGATTGTTGTCATTGCAGTCTTGATCTGCGCAAACCCCATCACCATCAATGTCTATGCAAGTAGTGCTACAAGGGATTTCTATAATATAGCGTCTTTCAGTAGTAATATTGTTGAGGCTCCAACTTCCATCCCAAAAATTCATAACTGCATAGTCATTATTTTCGGAGTTGGTTCCGGTAAAATTATTGAAAGTTGTTGGTTCGCCACTTGCCAACTCCAAAGTGCCTTCTGTATTTAAGTCGCTCACTCCGATGAATGCAATTTCATTGTTAGATTGTAGGTAAGATTGGATGAGGTTATTTTCGGACTGATCATTTGGTGAAGCTAAATAGCCTTGATAGAATTCTGCCAAAGATGATCCATTTATCCAATTGCTGGTTTTATTGGAGATGAAATATTTCGCATTATTGTAATCGCCAATAAATGTAAATCCATCATAGCTATTTTGACAACCCGTTAGTCCTGGTGTATATTCAAATTCTAAAATACAACCGGGATTGTTTGGCGCTATTGAAGTTCCTTGAGTTGGTCCGGAAGTAGCACCAAACTTATCGCAAACCACATAAATTTTGGACCCATCAGGAGAGATTGCGACATCTCTAAATCTACCTAAACCTTCGAAATATGGGATGGCCGCTCCAGCAATACTTTTTCCATCTGCACTGAGTGGTTGGCGATAAATGGTTGCTTTCTTTAGGGAGGTAATCAGTAGTGAATTGCTCCAATTTGGGATGGTATTTTGACCATAATATCCAATACCAGATGGCGCAATCGATGGTCGGAACAACCAAGCATTTGGAAAAGGTTCTGTGCCTGCTACTGCATAATTGTACCAGTCTACCACTTCATTGTTAGGTACAGCGTAGTAGGATGCAATTGGGTTTTCGTAATTGGTGATTCCATTTGCATTGTTAAATTCGTTGTTGATGATTGGTAGTAAACTTCCAGTTCCGACAGCAGCACCATTGTAATTTCCGTCCGCAAATCCTGAAACCAATGGATGTCCATAATTATTGCCCTGATTGATGATATTGACTTCATCATCTGTATAAGGACCATGTTCCGCGGAATATAAATCGCCAAATTGTCCAACCGCTAATCCTTGTGGATTTCGGTGTCCCAATGTCCATACTGCATTCCCAAATGGGTTTGTATTTGGAATCCAGCTGCCACCAACTGGTTCTGTATTTAATCTTAAAATTTTTCCTTCATAATTATTTGGATCTTGGGCATTATTCGGACGTTCTGCATTTCTAAATTGTCCAGCTCCCATATCACCAACAGTATAAAAGAGATAAGGAATTCCAGCAGTAGTTGTAATTAAAAGTCTTCCCCCGTTGTGATCATTTGATCCTGGGATATTGTCCAATACCGTTTGAGGATTTGATAAAGTCCCATTATTATAATTATATCTTTCAATTTTGGTTTTGAAAAAGCAGCCTTGATCATTGGGTTGGCAACCATCAAACTGATAGGTATACGCTACGTAAACATAAGGTTTGTCATTTAATAAATCAGGATGTAGCGCCACTCCTGTAAATCCACCTTGTGGCCATGGGTTTTGATTGTTAGGAAAATTTTTCAAATTCGTAGCATCCAAAACAATTGATTGTACACCAGAATTGGGATCAATTCGAAGTAATTTATAGGCTCTGGATTCTGTCACCCAAAGTTGATTGTTAGGACCGTAAGTAATTTCCCATGGCTGCTCCAAATCACAAGCAACTTGTCGAAGTTGGAAAGGTTCGTTTTGTGCAAAAGAAATATTGCTAATGACTATTAAGCAGCATATCGTGAATAGATTTTTAATGTACATAATGGGTGTTGTGTTCTTTGTTAAAATTTGGAAAATATTAACTAAGGTGTATTTAGAACTAAAATGGAGGAGGTCAAATATGAAAGCTCCCTCAAGTTACTTCAAAGATTTTTGTGATTCTTTCAATTCCTTTAATAAAGATATTATTTGGTTCTTTAGTAGCCAAAAACATAAATCTTAATTTGTCAACAATAATTGTTATTGAAATCTGATTTATAGGTTTAATAATCATTGCTTTGTCAAAAAAATAATGGAGTTTTTGAAAGTACGAGTTTGTTATTTTTAAAAATACCTATTTAGGCTTAGAATGAAAGGAGTTGATCGGCAATTATTGACCTGATAAATTCATCTGATAAATATCTTGTTAGAATCAAACAATGCCTAATTTTCAAGAAATAAACACCATCAGCAAATGAATTGAAATCAATTGTGGGCGGTTATTCTTTCCAATTGCACTCAAATAGAATTTTTCCTGTGAGATCTGATATATGTAAGTATATTGTTTGATATCCTGTTTTGAAATTAGGATTTGATATGTAAAAGGGTCTGGATTGACAGGATGTTGAACTTGTTTTTATTTCAAAAAAAGTCCTTATCTCGACACGAAAAAATCAGATGTTGCAAACTGAAGTCTTTGGCTTTTTCAACTTTA
>CALFWW010000194.1 GCA_937928575.1 uncultured Saprospiraceae bacterium
TTGGAAGGAAAATTTTTCGAGATCAAGGCAGAAAACGTAGACATAGCCTTAGTTACGGCGAGCCTGCCTGACTGCGCCAAGCAGACAGGGCTTTCTAACGAAGATATCGGGAAATTTTTCTCAAAGATAACCGTAATTATAGACTGCAATTTGTATAAGCTGCATTTTTAAAACCAATCTTCAAAAAACAGATAGAAATCTCAGCTCGATCTCTTAATCATTAGGGGAAGGACTTAACGGCAATATTCCTAACACTGCTCCTGTAATGTGTCCTCATTAGATGATTGTACATGATTCAGAATGATACGTCATTGGAAATTTCCGATTTTCAAGACATCAGACCAACGACTATTGATCGGAGGAGGTGTCTTTGGTAGTGGCTATATCGGTGTGCTTGATTTGGATACCCATATTGAAGAAACCTTAATTAACGAAATAGATAAATTGTTTGGCTGGAAAATTAGGACTTCGATTTTAAAAAATTAAAACAATACCATTACATCTCCGCTCCAAGTTTCTCTTCGACCATCAAAAAATTCAATCTCTGCTTGCCAGATGTACACACCAGTTGCTACAATTTCTCCCTTAAAGTGACCATCCCAGCCGAGGTGTGGTTGGTTGAGCGGAATATTATTGTTGTTAAATACAGTATTTCCCCACCGATCAAAAATTTGAAAAGAAAGTGCGATAGCTGGATCCGGACTTTGTAAATAAAAGCGATCATTATATCCGTCATTGTTGGGTGAAAAAATATTGGGGGTATAGATCCGACGGGTTTCATCTACAAATATTTCAATCGACGCAGAATCCATACAATACTCATTTTCTACTTGGATGGAATAAATAATATCGCTTAGTGGGGTAGCTATTGGAGTCGGACAATCGAGACAAGAAAGGGTATTGGTTAGCGCATCCTCCCATTCGATAATGAGAGAGACACCATTATTTGAAATAAACGGTTCTAACAAAACACTTTCACCTTGATGAATTGAATAGTCTTTTTCTGTAAAATTTACCGAAATCGGATCTGCTTCCGTAATATAGTAACGAACGATAGCCGTATCACATCCCGTTATAATTTCAACATGGTAATCACCCGCCTCAGCTATTATCAATTGACTTTCTGTGGATCCATCGTCCCACAAAAAGGAGTCTCCATAAGATGAAACATCTAACAGTAAATTTACATTTTCGCAAAGCACACTATCAATTTCCAAAGAACCACCTTCGACTCCTTTTACAAAAAAATGGGTGCTATCTGGAAAAGCCAAAGTTTCAGGATCATCGGAAGTTCGATTATGACCGATCAATTCTGGCAATCCATTAATTTCTGCTTTGTTGGTTAAGTTTCCAGGCGATACATCACCTACTTCCACCAAAATTTCAATAGTGTCAATTCCAGTTTTTAAAAGCAAATTCTCCAGTTGAAAAACAGATGGCGGAAGGTCCGGGCTCAATGTGCTTTCATATGGATTGTTGATAATTTCCAAAAAACTAAATCCCATTGGTAAGGTGTCGAGAAAAATAAGATCATATCGTTCTTCCCCAGAATCATTTTCCAGAATGTACCGAAATTGTACTTCACTACAACCCGAGAAAGTATCCGGCTCGACTACATGACGGACTTCGATGGTGTAGGGACAACTTGCAGAAACTACATCATAATTGACAATCAACTCCTGACATCCACTCGCTGCGGTTAAAGTTATGAGTCCAGTTTCTGAAACATTGATTTGTTGACCTGTTGCACCATTGCTCCAATTTAAATTATTGCCATAGTCGCTTGCATCCAATATAATCGTGTTGCCATGACAGACAAATTTGGCAAATGATAAACTGTCTTCATCAATTCGGTTGACCTCCATTTGGGTATCATCTTCCGTTGCAAAAGAGAGTGGATCATTTGAAAGTACAGTGTTGCCAAATTCTGAAGGGATATTGTTAATAATAGCTTGACTGCTATAAATATCTCCAGGAATATCATCGACATAAGCTTGTACTTCATATTGAAAGATGCCTGTTGGAATCGTTATGTTTTCAATCCGTAAAATATTTTCTGGTGTTGTATTATCGAGTACGCCATTAAAAGGAATATCGGTCAATGGTAAAAAAGAATATCCTATAGGAAGCTCATGTTCTAACAATGCACTTTCAATAGGTATTCCCGTTTGATTTGCAAAGGAATAGATAAAGGTCAAATCACTACAAGGAAAAGCAACGGGTGGTACAATCTCATTATTCATTTCGAAAGAAAAAGGACAACCCGTCATATCACCGATTGGGATGATACCTGAAGTTGCAGTCAATGTGGTTGCGCCAGTATTCTGATCAACTTCAAACAATCCACTTACGGTTCCGAAGACAGCAGTTCCCAATCCATACATATTCCCAAAAGCATCAAAATACATTCCTTCTACATCATGTTCAAAAAAAATGGGAGCCTTTGGGGTGAAAGTCGAGCTACCAATATCGGTGGTATAAAATCGATTTTCTTCTGAATCAAATCCAAAAATTTCGAAAGTCAATGGGTGAAAAGCAATATCGACGGTACGTGTTCCATTTTCAAAAGGTATTTCATCCACTTCGTAATTTCCACTGATAAGATTGATTTCCAGAATTTTCATATCCATTCCATCTACAGAACCAACAATGATAAAAGTAGTTCCATCAGGTGTGACTTCGCCAGCCAGATAGGCCAAACTAGCATCGACATTTGGTGTGGCAATAATTGCTACATTTCCGTTGGCATCAATTCGATATAATTCATGCGTCAATGGATGAATGCCATATAGCATTCGGTCGACCTTATTAAACCCTAAAGCCAGTATCTGAAATCCAACATTGTTGTTGACAACATTTGTACTGATCCCATTGTTGGTGCCCACCGTTACTTCCAACAACGCATTCGTACCTTCCTCAATCACCCATGCCTGCCCTTGACAAGTAAAGGGTGTTTGGCAATGCAGTGAAAAACCAAACAACAAAAGAAAACAGATACTCAGCACTTTTAACATAAACGCTAACGAGGTTTTGTCTAAAGATATCAAATAAGAATTAGTTTTGAAAATACAAAAACAGCAATAGTCTTCTAAAGCCCTCTAAGTCTTGACCCCTAAAAGTCTCAGAGGCCTGTCTATCGGCTGAAAGGTGACGATCTAACCCCCAGTGATGGACATCACGACATCACGATCCGATCACAAATTTTCCAAAGAATCTAAAAAATCCGTATCTTATTCACATAATCGACAATTATGAAAATCTTATTGACCTTTCTACTAGCACTATCTATAACAACGACCTATGGTCAAACCAAAGCAGACTTTATCGATTGTCTGGAACTAATTTTCAATGACCCCAAATTTGAACCCGGACTTCAAAGTAGTATGGATGTGAATGGCGCATTGATCATCGTCAATGAAAATAGAATGTTGAATCGCAATAATTCTTCGAACTTTCAACAAATTTTGAATTCCCTCATGCAAGATGATTTTTATGATTCCAGTCATAATGTTAGAGTAGTCAACGGTGATTTAGAATCTCAAGGAATCAGAGAACAATCCGTACTTCAATTATTTGGAGGTGGAGATGAAACTAATATCTTACTTCGGATATCCATGGTAGTCGCATTTGAGTCGATGCAATACACCTGGAGTTACAACTTAATTAAAGTAGATGATGAATGGGAAATTACGGGAAGTTCTGTTGATAAATTACGGGCGGTGGTGCGAGAGTGGTAGATAAGTGCTGCGCTGATAAATTTAGACTTAACAGGATTTTTTGCCAAAGACTTGAGCCGTGCGAACCCTGTTATATATTGCAACTGGATTCAATAAAAATCAACCACCAATCTGACCAGCATCCCCCAATCGGTCTTTATACCCTTGTTCGATCCGATCTAAGATGATTTGATAATGGGTTGGATCATTTTCAAAATCTAAATTTTCGATATCGACAATAACATGTGGGATTTCCGTTTGTTTTTCAAAAAAGTCGAAATAGGATTGTTGA
Organism: uncultured Saprospiraceae bacterium; assembly: GCA_937928575.1. GTDB lineage: Bacteria > Bacteroidota > Bacteroidia > Chitinophagales > Saprospiraceae > CALDGQ01. Next base: position 4,009 of record CALFWW010000194.1, read on the forward strand.
ATACTCAGCAAATACGCTTCATTGATTTTGTTTTCATAATCTCTACCTCTTTTTCGGATGTTTTTTAACAATGAGTCTACAGGCCGATGGAGATAGACGATCAAATCAGGATTGGGAAAGGTGGTGTCCATGATTTTGAAAATTCGCTTAAACAAACGATACTCTTCGGCATTCAAGTTATTCTTTGCAAACAACAATGTTTTTAGAAAAAAGTAATCTGAAACTATTCCGGTACTGAACAACTCATTTTGACTCAAATTCGCTTGAAGTTGTTTGTGTCTTTCCGTCATAAAAAACAATTCAACAGGGAAGGCGTACTGCTCTTTATTTTTGTAGAAATTTGGCAAGAAAGGATTATCATCAAATTCTTCCAATATCAAACGACATCCAAAATCTCTTTTGAATAGGTTGCACAACGTTGTTTTTCCAGCACCTATATTTCCTTCAATGCAAATGAACTCATATGGAAATTTACGTTTCATTCTTCTTCAAAATTTAAAAGAAAAACCTCTAAAGTGTCGGTAGATTTTTCATACAATGTTTCAATGGTTTCTTCAAAAATGGGGTGAATAAAATCAGGAATAATTTCCATCAGAGGAATTAATACAAAGTTACGATCCTGAATATGTTTATGTGGAATTTTCAGTCTTTCTGTATTGATAATTTGATTTCCATAAAAAATGATGTCAATATCAATCAGTCGGCGTTCCCATTTTTGTACACGAATTCTACCCATCTCATCCTCAATTCCGTTACAGACTTCAAGTACTTCTTGAGGTGTTAAATCGGTGCTCAGTTCAATCGCTTGATTAATAAAGGCTGGTTGATCTTCCACACCCCATGGCTCGGTCTCATATAAGCTGGAATAATTGGAAATTTTTCCAATCCGTTTTTGGATCAGATCATTGGCCTTTAAGAGGTTGTCTTCTCGATTTCCAAGATTGGTTCCGGTATGCAATATAAGGTGGTTTGCCATGCTGCAACAAAGTTAATTTTTGGTTGTTTTAATTGTGCATTTTGAGCCACAATTTTATCAACTTATCCTATAATTTTTCCAACATTTTCCAAGCCCATTTAATTCCTTAATTTCGTAGCTTTAATTGTTACTTTAATGAACATAGAATACCTCCATTCTGAGTATGTAGACCCACGACCTGAGCAGACTGCGCATTATCCAAAGATTCCTTTGTTATTTTTCAAGTTATTATTGAATACTTTTGGACGGTTATTCCCACGTAAGTTTGCTGAGATCGCTTACAGTGTATTTTCAACTCCTAGATCAAGAGCAAAACATAAGCATGTTGATGCGTTGCTAGCGGATGTTGAACACTTCGATTTTGAGCACAATAATAGATTTTAGTGTAAAATTGATTCGATGAGTAAATAGATTTCTCCACTAGCTCAAGATCAATTACTCAAAGCACGGTCGAAATAGTAAAACCCAAGTACGCTTGATTCTTCGACTCCATGCCAATTGAAAATTGTCATTTCACTCAGAATGACAAGCGTATATTGCATAATTCAAAATAAATTATAACAGTATAAAGCTTATTTCCATGACATTGATTCGCGGAGCAATGTCATGGAAATAAGGATTTTCGACAGTTAAAAATTAGAGTAATTCAATTTTTATCAGAACAATATTAAATTAACCTCTTGTCATTCTGAGTGAAATAATTGTTCCCAAAACAATTATGGAATCGAAGAATCAAGAGGTTGCTAGGATTTTAAATTTCGACGGTGTATTGACTTAAGTGAGTAAGCTGCGGAGAAATCTGAGTACTCTGAACATAGATTTTAGTGTAAAATTGATTCGATGAGTAAATAGATTTCTCCACTAGCTCAAGATCAATTACTCAAAGCACGGTCGAAATAGTAAAACCCAAGTACGCTTGATTCTTTGACTCCATGCCAATTGAAAATTGTTTAATCTGGACGTGTATAGCGCCTATACTCAGAATGACAAGCGTATATTGCATAATTCAAAATAAATTATAACAGTATAAAGCCTATTTCCATGACATTGATTCGCGGAGCGAATTAGAGGATGGGTCCTATGCAAGGATACTTCTGGCTTTACATTGTTATATTTATACTAATACAAATTGAACTATAAGATAGCGGGCTTTCTACAAAAAAAGTTGCCACAAATTACGATTCGTGGCAACTAATTACAAGAGATTAGATTAGTAAGTATTCTATAACTTCGATACAATAAATTGATGCGTCAATATTCTGTTACCTTTTAATAAGACAACAATAGAATGGGCGCCTGGATTCAAACGATCTACGGGAATGGAGATTTCGTTTTTGGCAGGAGTGAATTTATGCAACATCTCTTGTCCAGAAATGGAATGGATGAAGTATTCCAATTCTCCAGATAGATCGGATTCGTTGATTTTTAAATTTAATTGTTTGACTACTGGATTCGGATAGGCTGTAACAGTCGCATCAAAAATGGTGATATTTTGAATGGCACTATAATAGATCCTGCCAGTGTCTTCGATTATTTTTATTCTGTAATAACTTTCACCTTTCAATGGGTTTTGATCTGCGGCATGATAAGTAACAGGTTCATCAAAAGTTCCAGATGCTGTTAAACGATCGATTAATTCAAATTGAATTCCATCTTGTGATCTTTCAATTTCAAATGAACCACGTTCTTGATGAGTAATGGTAGTCCAAAATAAATCGACTGCTTTTGAACCATCATACTTTGCATAAAAAGATAATAGATCGATTGGCAATGCAACACTTTCACTTTCATAGGGACCTAAATCAATAATCGCACTGGTAATTCTTGGTAAACTATCCAGGTCAATTGCACTACCATTGACTTGATTGTCTCCAACATTAATGGCAGGAGAATTATCTAGTAATCGATAGTCGCAATTAGATGGATCGACAAAATTTGGATTTTGATTATAAATCATACCTAATCCACATGCTGTAGTTCCAATTCCAGAAGCACTGTTGATAGATGCACAATCTGGTTTGTCAACCAAGCTATAAGCAATAAAAGGAGTACCATCGACATTTCTGAAAACTTCTGATCCAACGGCACCGATATTATCCCAAAAGATACAGTTGATAACGGTTGGCGCAGAAGTACCATTCAACGAAGCATTGTTGTAAACAGCACCACCTGTTCCTCCTCCAATATTAAATGGATCAGCCTCATTATTGGCAAATGTACAATTGATAATTGATGGACTGGAAAGCCCTTCATTTCCACCATGATTGTACATGCAGGCTGCTGCATATGCTTTGTTTTCTACGAATAATGTATTGAAAATTGATGGAGTACAACTACCGCCTTGACTTCCAAGATTGTACATAGCACCACCAATTCCGTTTGATGTAAAACCAGTGTTATTTTTAAAGATACTATTGGTGATAAATGGATTTGAATTTCCGGAATAAAGTATGTTTCCTAAAGTATCTTTTATTCCAGCACCATTATTAAACATCCCTGCACCAGCTCCACTTGATGTGTTGTCAATAAATTGGCAGCTATAAAACTGAGGGCTAGATTCACCATCAAAATTACCATCATTCATACAACCTCCACCATCTCCAGAAGAAGAGTTGTTGATAAATTCTACATGCTGATAAATTGGACTCGCTTCACCACCAAAACCTCCAGCATTAAACATTCCACCACCTCGTTTTGCTTTGTTGAAAACGAAACGAACATTTCTAACCATTGGACTAGAGGCATTACCTGCAGAACCATCATTGTACCAACCACCACCTTCAGCAATTCGACCAGCTCCGGTAACTAAATCCGAACAGCCATCACGTATCGTAAAACCATCTACAATGGTAGATAAACTCACATTAAATGAATAAACTACGGAATAAGAATTTTCGATCGGGGCACCATCTTCGTTAATATCTCCACTAAGTACAGTAAGATTGGCAATCCAATTTCGGTCCGTTTGAACCGCTTCAGTACCGTTGAACCCACCGAATAGTTTTACACCGTCCGGGATTTCAAATGAGATATTGCGATCCAAAGTAGTACACGACGTACATCTTGTTGGATAATAAGTGCCTTTAGCAACCCAAATCTCGGTACCTGCATTTGCAATTGCCAGTGCGGATTGCAAATCATTATATGCATCTGTCCAGTTAGCTCCAGAATTAGCTCCTGTAGCAGCATGGTTGACATAGTAAATTTGGGAAAATCCAATTTGTGATATCATGGTTAGTGCCACCACAAATAATGGCAAAAGAATAGTTTTTACATTCATTGATTGTAATATTAAAATCGGGGATAATAATTAGAGACTAAGAACAAACGGGGAAAGGGAGAAAAACGGGTTGTGTAGATAGGTTCTATACAAATGTAATCGCAATTGGGGCTTATTGCATCACGGATTCAAGGTATAAATTAAATATCAAAAAAACTAAATGTAACCGGTATTTAATAAATGAGTAAGTTATTTATGTTGATTTTTCATCACAGATGCTGATTTTTAGGGTTATCCTTAGTTAATAATAATCTTTTCACTATAGGACGCTATTCCAACATTAAATTGTAAAAAATAGATTCCAGTAGGAATATCCCGCACATTCAAATTTAAAAGTCTTGGTTGTTCAAAATACTTATCTAACATTAATTTTCCATTACTCGCAAATAACTGAATGCTTACTTTGTCAAATCCGCAGTCCGCCATTTGAATGGTTAATAAATCGGTAACAGGATTAGGAGCAATAGATTGTATACAATTGAATTGTTGTTGTATATCTGCCACCAAATCAATCGATGTTGTAGCAGAAGTTGCATGTGCAGGTTCTGCCAACGCTGCAACAGTCGCAATGACCGCTTTCACGACATTGCTCATAAATTCAAAATTGATGGTTTCAATTACATCTGTGGATTCATGATAATTTGGGTTTCTGAAATTGGCGCCGTCTGTCAACATCAAAGCAGGTTTGTTGTCAAGCCAAAAAGGAGCATGATCACTACGTCCCAAATCAGGCGTGATAATCAACCAACTCGCTGGTGCAGGTAATGAGATCACACTTAATTCCGGAACATAGATACTGGCATAATTTTCAAATGAATTCATGATTTCAACAGAAGGCGGATGACCAATGTTATTTAAGAAATCTCCGCGAAAATCATTGGCTGCAATTTCATTGTAAGCATCTCCAAAAAGTAAATTGAAGCCATCCGGAAATTCTTGAGTATTCGGTTGATCCGTTGCATAACCAATCATTTCCAAATTGAAAACCCCTTTTATTTGTTCATTTGGCAGAATGTCATTTTCTACATAATCAATACTTCCTTCCAACCCGGTTTCTTCTAAATCAAAACCGATAAACTTAATGGTTTTGTGAAATTCATATTGAGACAAAATTCTGGCAGCTTCCATAAATCCTGCTACACCACTAGCATTGTCATCGATTCCTGGCGAATTGGAAACAGAATCATAATGTGCATCAACAATATAAATGGAATCATTGTCAGAAAAACCGGTCATAGATCCAACAATATTTTTTGCCTCATAATTTCCTTTCGGAAACGTGTGTACCGTCGATTCCAAACCTAATTCATCAAAAAAAGTAACCAAACTATCTTGAATTTCTAACACTTTATCAATCCCTGAAATCCAATGCCGCGGCCCATCTAAAAATTGAAGGGTACTTAACAATTGATTGGAATCTACTTGATCTACCAATTCTTGTATATCAAAACCTAATCGGTCATCTGCCGTCAATTTGATGAAAAAATTTCCATCCATCTCAACGACATTGGTGTGGTCCCATGTAATTTGTTTTCCTAGACCAGGTGTGACTGGGTATCCTACATCACCTGTTGCATTGGTTGCATCTATGGTGAAAGTATTGCCAATGTCATCAGAAATTCTCAAACGGATTTCAACTGCTTCATTTTCGTTATCCGCCAAATCATAGTTAATAGTAACAATGTGTTCCCCATCTACAGTAGCAGTTAAGTTGGTGATAACCGGTGCTTGATTTTGGCCCCAAAGTGAAGTGGATAATAGAACTATGAATAGGAAGTTGATCGTTTTGAACATAAAAGTCTTTATTGCAAAAAAGCCCAAGTGATTCACTTAGGCTTTTTTAATTATAAATATTTTAAGCGTTTTTATTTGTTTTGATTGCGTCCAAGTAGCGGTTCAATTCTTCTTTAACTTTTGGCAACAGCAGGAAGACCCCAATTAAGTTGGGTATGGCCATCGCAAAAATCATTGAATCTGAAAAGTCGGTAACTGCTCCTAAACTCGCTGCCGATCCGATCACGACAAATATACAGAAGAGCACCTTGTAGATGTATTCGTTGACTTTTGATCTTCCAAAAAGGTATAACCAAGATTGTAAGCCATAATAAGACCAAGAAATCATTGTCGAAAATGCAAAAAGCACAACTGCGACCGTCAGAACATATGGGAACCATGGAATGACACTTGCAAAAGCTGCGGAGGTCAAATCAACACCACCCAATTCATCAACATTGGTGTGAAATCCTGTGATGATAATTACTAAAGCTGTAATTGTACAAACAACTACCGTATCAATAAATGGTTCTAACAAAGCAACGATTCCTTCACTTGCCGCATATTTTGTTTTTACTGCTGAGTGCGCAATGGCAGCTGAACCAACACCTGCTTCATTTGAAAATGCGGCTCTTCTAAATCCTTGGATCAAAACGCCAATAAATCCTCCTGTTACTCCGGCTCCTGTAAAGGCTCCTTCGAAAATTAAACCAAAGGCTGCAGGTAATTGACCTATACTCATAATGATTACAACCAATGCAGCCAGCAAATAAATCCCTACCATAAATGGTACAACCTTTTCGGTGACACTTGCTATTCTTTTAATTCCACCAAGTATAACGATCGCAACAAAAACCATCATTACAACCCCAAATACAGCACCAGCACTTCCGCCTGTTGCACCGATCATATTGTTAAATTGTGCAGCAGCTTGGTTGGCTTGAAACATATTTCCTCCACCAAATGAACCACCAACACACATGATTGCAAAAAATACCGCAAGGATTTTTCCAAGAATACCCAATCCTCTTTCTTCCAAACCTTTGGACAAATAATACATCGGACCTCCATAGACAGTCCCATCCGGTCCAACATCTCGGTAACTTACACCAAGCGTACATTCTGCAAATTTCGATGACATTCCCAACAATCCGGCTACGATCATCCAAAAAGTCGCTCCAGGCCCTCCAACTGCAATCGCTATAGCAACTCCAGAGATATTTCCAAGACCAACAGTTCCAGACAGTGCAGCAGTCAACGCTTGGAAATGACTTACTTCTCCTTCTTCTCCTTCTATCTTGATGGTATCGACGAGGTCTCCATCTACTTCATTGACATTTACCTTACCTAAAGGCTCATCAGAACCTTCAAGGTCATCATACTTTCCTCTTACCACATTAATCGCTAGCGGAAATTTTCTAATATTAATAAATCCAAAATAAATTGTAAAAATAGTTGCAGATAAAAGTAACAGTATAATTACATATGGCATTGAACCACCGGTGTTCGCCATATCTGTATATACCCAGGGGTAAAACACAATATTAAAAATAAAAGCTGTAGCAGGAGTTACTGCCTCATTGATAATCTCATCCAGTCCTTTTTCCTCTTGAGCATAAATTAGAAGTGGTGTAATGAGACAGGCTAAAAGAATATAAATTCTCTTCATGATAGTAATTTGGTTTTTCGCTTAAATAACAACATGAAAGGTAGCATTCTGTCGTTGATATTCAAAGTTTTACATCGGATTTCTTGGTTGAAGCATTGGAGTCGGTAACATTAGTTGGAGAATTAAAGGATGACGACTGAAGTTAGCGTTTGTATTAGGTAGGTGACGATCTACTTTATCACTCTATCTCAATCGTCATGGCCCCTTTTTCTACAATATTATAATACTTCATGTCATTTCTATTCAAATAAGTTTCCCATTTTTTAAGGGTCCAACGATGATTGGATGCATCAAGAATTACTTCTTTGGGTTGAATGGATTCGAAAAGTTTTTTTGGAGGGATGCGACAATTATCCCGAATCAATACATAGTCAACTTTAATTGGGGTAGGGGTTTCTAATTCCACATTTTGATAAGGTACAAAAATCGTTTTTCCTTTATAGTGGATGAACCCATTTTGATACAACACATGGTCGTCATTAATTAAGTCAATTTTGAAACTGGTTTTTTTATGACTTTTGATTCTGTTGGCCCATCGATTATTTTGAGTAGCAAAATCGATATCAGATGGATCCGCACTTTTATTTGTTATTGAAGTCAAGTAGTTTCCATCAAAAATGTCGATGATTGAATTCTTATTTGAATGATACACTTGAATTTTTGAATGGGTAGTCGTTTTGAAAGATTGAAAGGAGTGATTGATATTAAAAAGTAAAAATATAGAGGTAGCATACATCAACCACTTTGTTTTTTTAGTTTCATTGGCGTAAATGAAGACACTGATCATTAAGTACAAAAGCAAAACACTTCCAGCGCCAATCCAGATTCCTTTAATCAGACTACCAGGTAATTGCATGATCAGGTAGATTAATGAATTGACCAAAAAAAGAAATTTTTCTAAAACAAATCCAATGACTGTGGCAACTGGAGGGAACATGGAAAACACAAATAATAAAATACCCAACCAAAGAATGATGGTAGCTGCGGGAATAACAACAATCCCAGATAATAAAAAGTAAACTGGAAATTGATGAAAATAATAAAAGCTAATCGGTAGGGTAGTGATTTGCGCTGCAATGGCAACAGATGCTAATTTCCATACCCAATCAAAAACCGGATTTTGAATATACCACCATTTGTAAACAATGGGTTGGAAATAAATAATTCCGATTAATGCCAGAAAAGAAAGTTGAAAACCGACATCAACAATTTGATATGGATTCCACAGCAACATTAAGAATGCAGCTGCTGCAATGGTATTATAAATATTCGGACTTCGATTTAATTGTTTTCCGACAATTACTAAACTTAACATCGTAGCAGCTCTGACAACGGAAGGTGCGGCTCCAGTAATTAATGCAAATCCCCAAATACCGAAAAGCATCAAAATTGTTTTAACCAAATTAATGGATTTATTATTCGATTTAATTAATCCGAAAAATAAATTTAGAAGAATTAAAATAATCCCGACATGTAATCCGGATACTGCTAATACATGAATCGCCCCTGTCCCGGAATATGCATTTTTAATTTCTGTAGATAACTCATTTTTATTTCCGAGAATTAAAGCATTGGCAACTGCATTCTCGTTTTCTGATTGGATGTATTTATTTAAGATGGAATTAAAATACTGTCGTGATTTAATGGCATAATTAAATAAAACATTTCCTTGTTCTTTTTTAATTAATTTCCATTCACATTGTTGTAAATATCCTTGATAATTAATGTTTTTAAAATTTAAATACTTTTTATAATTAAATGCAAAAGGATTTTTTACGGGTTCTATTTTATTTAAATTAATTTTTGCAATAATTAAATCACCATAATTTAATTTATTATTGATTAATTCTTTTTTAAAATAAATAATTATTTTTCCGGAGCAATTAAATAAACTATCTTTATTTATTCCGATTTTATTTAATTCAATTTCACATTTAATACTTTTTCCGTTAATGGGCTCATTAATTATTTTCCCTTCAATAAAATTAAATTTACCGATATAATTACTGTAATGATCTTTATTTAATATTTCTTGATTTTGAATCGTGATGGTATTCCCTAAACAAAAAAGAAAAAGAAATAAAGTGATCCCAAAAAATGGTCTGAGTATAAAGCGCTTCCCGAAATGAAATAACAGTAAAAAAACAAATAGAAATGGTAATAGAAATTTCGTTGATTCAACAAAAGGAGTAAAATAAATAGCTGCGATAATACCCGTAAGGAATGGTATTAAAAATCGGATGAATGGGATTTCATGCCAATTGATTTTCATTTTCCCTTCTGATTTAATGGTATGAAATGCCGATATAAAATTAACTTTTTTAATTCCACCAAAGAACTCTATTTAATTAAAATGAAGTAATGACTCCATTTTTAAGGAGGAATTAAATATTAATTGAAAAAAACATACGCAATCCTTTGATAATTATATATTTATTATCAGATTTACAATAACTAAACAGCCTATGTGAATTCGCATTTGATTCCATGAACAAGTTTTAAATGCGAAATTTAACAAACATGGCTACAGACTTAACAACTAAAAATGAATTGAAACAAGCGTTCAACGCTGATTTCTTTTACGCAATCATTCTTGCAACTTTCCTTTTATTTAATGGATTAGCTTTTAGCGATTACATTTATTTTAATCATTCAAACGATGTTGGATTTTTTATTAATCTAAATGAAGACTCATTTGATATCGCTTATGATATTTGTAACGATGAAATAATTTCCACAGATGAATTAATAAGCGAATTAAATACCTGTTTAAATGATGATTTAATTGCTGAAAAATCAATAATTAATTCCGAATTAAATGATGATTTAATCAATAATAAAGAGATAAATAAATCAGAACTAAATCAGGATATTACTTCAATTAATTCCACACTAAATGATGATTATATTATTAATAAATCACTAAGTAATGTTGCATTAAATCAGAATAATCGAATCATTAACCCCGAATTAATTACTCAAACAAATAAGACACTAACTACAACGATTCCTGCCCAGGAAACAATTTCAAAAAACCAAATAACTCAATCTGCACAAGTACCGCAGAGTGTAACTTCCGAAAGTTATATGCCTTCTGCACCTATTCGTGAAACTCCGAGGCCCGCTAATGTGAGCAACACTACGCACAACACAATCACTTATACTTCTCACACTTACAACATTAAGACGCCTCAGAACAAAACGTTTATTAAGTCTGCAAAGAACACCAGTAATGCTTCTAAAATTGATTTGGAAAATTTGCCTGAAGTCAGTTCTTTGTTATCAGACTTAATTAAAACAGCCGACTTACAAGGAAAAAACATCATTTTGTCTTTTGGGGCAAAGTGGTGTTTACCTTGCAAGCAAATGGAAAAAAATGTTTACAACAATCTGGAAGTAAACGGAACAATCCATAGAGATTATGTTTTCCAAAAGTTAGACGAGAAAGACTTGGAAGCAATTACATTGAAAAATCTTTTTGATGTAAAAGTGTATCCAACTACTTTAATCGTAGATACTAGAGGAAATGTAATCAGCAGATACGAAGAAGGATTGTCTAAAAATCGAATGATGAATATACTTGCCGAAAATATCTACCGCCCTGCTGGTGATGAGGTGATTGTGAAAGCTGACGCTTCATCGCAACCAATCGAACTAGAAGCGGCCATAGACTTTTTAGTAAGTAGAACCGAGAATAGTACTTTGGATTTTGATTAATGATGCTCGAACGAAGTTCGAGGAAAAACCAGAGCCGATTTAATATTCCCTTATTGGAATTGAGCACCACTGAATTTTTTAGTGGTGCTTTTTTGTAGTAGGCTTGTTAGAGCTATCAACCTACTACTCACATCATTTCTTCTTAAAAAGTGTTCTAGCTCTCTTTGCTCTTATTTTAAAAGCGGCGGTAGCATGGGGAAGTTGATAGTCGATGAGCTCCACAATTTCATTTTGTAATTCAGGATACTTAATTGCAATTCTGGAAGCTACAGTCAATGAGAATGCTTTGATGGCAACTGGGTAGTCCATCGAAGATAGATAATGAATGCATTTGTCGTAGACGATTCCTTCAAGTGATTCAGGTACGTTTTCTATTTCTTCAAAAATTCGCATCGTATTTCGAATGACGGCATCATGTACTTTTTCATCAAGTTTCTTTAATAACTTCGGTAGGTAAGGTTGGATAAGTTTTTTATTTTTCTGAATGGTGAGTAAAACAGCCCAGGAGGCACGCTGATTCAATCGATACTCATTTACAAAAAATAGATCCATTAATTTTTTGAATCGTTTTTTATCATCACCAATATAGGCAACGATCTTATTCATCTGTTCCTTTGAATGTCGCCCAATTAAAATCGCTTTTAAGTCCATTTACTTCAATCGCTTTTTGATTTCTTTTTCATTGCACGCTTTTTTCATACGGGTATCAGAGAGCGCTACTATTTTCCATTGACCATCCATTTTAATCAGCTGCATGGCATTGGCACCACAATGGACAAATTTTTCATTCAAGAAAAAAGCATACTCCATAATTGCGTGCGCCAATCTTCCTTCCGACTCAATCTTTAAATCCCATATTTTTTCAATCCACTTATCTTCGCGGGCTTTGGAAGCACCTTCCAGAAAATCAGTCATCTTTGAAGTCCTGGTTTGTTCCATGCCTTTTTTGTTGACGAAAGTAGAGACGAGTGATGCTTCTTCCCAAACCGCTCTTTTCATTTTATTCAAATTTCCATCGTACAATCCTTCGAAAAAGAGTTCAATGGTTTCGCGGATTTCGCGTTCATCGGCTCTTTCTTGCTTTAGACTGGATTGCGCATATGTGATGTTGGAAAATAGTAGGAGGGTTACAACAGAAAGGAGTGTAAGTAAAGTTGATTTCATGATGTAAAGGTAAGTACAAAAAATTAATCTGACAAGCTCTTAATAGTGGCAGGAATACTCATGAGCGCAAAATAAGCGAGTCCGCCGATTGCAAGATATTTAAAAATCACTACTTCTTTGGGATATTCAAACAATACACCTCCAAATCCAATCAGCATGACCATAGTCACCGCTAGATGTAACCATTTTAATTTGGAAGCTTTGCTTGGATAGATAAATTTTATTGGTAAATATTGCATGATTGCCAATAAGACAATTAAGCAAAAGTTAAGTGTTGATGAAAAATCAAATATACAAATGAGAAAGAAAAGCACCACATTCCACAATCCTGTGAATCCCAGAAAGTAATTATCCTCCGAAACTTGTTTTCCCTTACCATAATAAATCGAAGAGCTTAAAATGATAATGACAACGGCCACGAAATTTAATGGGTTATCAATCCGACCACATTCATACAACAACCAACAAGGTACAAAAACAAAATTGGCAAAGTCAGAAAGATCATCGATCACACCGCCATCCATTTCAGGAAGGTTTTCTTTTACTTTTAATTTACGAGCAAATGTACCGTCAATCCCATCAATAATCAGATAAGCTAACAACCACATCAAAGCCTGTTTCCAATCCTGTTTTCCAATCGCGACCATCGCTAAAAACGCAGTGATCATCCCGCAACTTGTGAGCAAGTGCACAGCATACCCTAGAAAACGGGAAATTGGTTTGGTAGTGGTCGCATTCATGTTCATCCTTTATGTATATAGGTGTCATAAAATGCCAAAACCCCAAAATATAGAATTGAAAGTCCAACCAATCCATTTAACCATAATTGCGTTTTCGGATAAATGAAAACGACAGCAATCAAACTTGAAAGTAATATGACCGTTACTGAGATCGTCAATTTTTGCAAGCGAGGTGCCCGACTTGGATACACAAATTTGATTGGAACAAAATGAATGATTGAGAAAAATATAATTAACGCAATATTGACAGGAGATGAAAATTGGAACACAAAAAATAAAACCAAAATCACCATATTCCACATAACCGGGAAACCTATGAAATAAAAATCATCAGACACCATTCCATCTCTTCCATAATAAATCGAACTAACTAACAATATCAATACGGAAACAGGAATTGCAAATTGATCATCTACCAATCCTGAGTGATAAAAAAAGAAAGTTGGAATAATCGCGTAGGTACAAAAATCAATGACATAATCAATCGTCTTCCCATCAATGCCAGGTAACACTTCTTTTACATTTGCCATCCGAGCGAACGTCCCATCCACGCCATCGATCACCAGTGTCAACAACATCCAAAAAGTAGCAACTCTCCAATCTTGTGCGTGAATTGCCAATACGGCCAGAAATCCAGCAATCAACCCAGAGGCTGTAAAGAGGTGGACCGACCAGGCAGCGGACTTTTGAAGAATGGTGTAATCGTTGCTCATTTCCAATCTAAGTTTAAATCTAAAGTACAAAGTTTAAGTTTAAAGACCTAGTTACGTGAGTCCGTAAGCATACGAAACTGGTTCTTAAACTTAAACTTTCTTTTTTTAATCCTAAACTTTTCCTATCTCCACCCACGTCCACTAGACCCCGTATCAATCACACGACGACATTTCTTAGCCACATTTCCAAAAACAAAATTCAAACTAAGACCTGCTTGAAAGGAGTGATGAATTGCATTGTGGCTGGCAAGTGGAAGATTTTCAGGACGATCGACCATGTTGATTTGATATCCAAATTCCCAGTGAAGAATCGTATAAATTGGACTGGAAATTCCAATCTTGAAATTGTATCCGAGTGTTGGTTCGTACTCAATCGTTTCCATGGTTCCGCTAACAAGATTGGTACGATTGACTTCTGTTTCGTATTGACCTACTCCCGCCATTAGTACCAATCCAAAACGGTATGCTGGTAAAGAGGATAAATTTCCACGAATGAAACCGCCATAATATCTAGTGATAAATTCTTCATCAAAAGTTCCAACTCCCACATCATCTGTAAAAGAAAAAATTGGATTTTTAATTTGTTGTTGATATTCGACACCCAGTTGGACATGCTCAAGACCGCCACCTATGCGCCCACCAATCGGTACATAACCAACGCCTTCCGAATATTCCGGTGCATCTTGGTACGCCGTGATATTGTAACCAGAAAAAGCGTCAATATAAAGTTGTTGTGCAAATAAAGTGCTAACGAAGATGGACATAAATGTCAGTAAGAGTAGTTTTTTCATAATCTTAAATATTTGTTGATAGAACTAATACAGTCAGCTAGGTGTAGAGCAGCTAAGATAATGAAAAAAACCAAAGATAGTAACGGAAGTATTTGAAATTGAATCACTGATTAATAAGAACCAAAATAGCGACGCAAAAACCATTCGAGTGTCAAGAGAAATAAGAGGATAAAAAAGATCCATTTTATGTTGATGACAGAACGTGTTTTTGATGTTTGATAAATCGTTGGTTTTACCGTTTCTTTTGCAGAAATCAAGTTGGCAATATTAGCGATCTGATCTGGATAAACGATTTCACCGCCATGTTTTTCACTCAACATCCTCAGCAAGCCATGATCAGCCGTAGTTGCATAACTTTCCAGTTGAATAGGCTGTACACTGAATTGTCCGTTGTAGGTCAACTCCTTTCCACTATTCATCGTTATCCCACGAAACTTGTAATCACCCACTTCAAAAAAACCAGCATTTAAGGTGTAGGATTTATTGGATTTATCGAAAGTGAAATTGAAATTTTTTCCTTCACTATTGGTAATCACCAAACTTGCATCTGGATCATTAATCAACTCATAACTTTCATTGTAAAGTTCGGCATCAAAAAAGATTCGTTCGTTTTCTTTGAAGATATTTTTGTTGACGGAAACACGGAACTTTCTTTTATCTTCTTTCAAGGATAAGTATTGTACCGACTTGCCGATTACTTCATCAATCATGTCGTGATTTTGATGTTGTAAATAATCGAATAGTCGCCATTTCCAAATACCTTCAGCAGCCAAGACACCAATTTTTAATCCGTTTTGATCTCCAAATAAAAGCAGTGGGTATTCCGTGTCTACCTTCCCAATTCTTTGATATAACAATACTTCTGCATTTCCTTTTACGCTAAATTCTCCAAACGGTGCTTTCAATGGTGCAAAATTAGGTAGTTCACTCAAAATCTTGTCATCGATATTAAATAGGGAGAAGTTAGGATTTACCTTAGCTTGTATATCATTGCCGCTATTTCCGTTTGATTTAATTTTTAAAATAGATTGAGCACCACTGATTTTAGCGACATCTGCTTGACTTCCAACAATATAAAGACGAGGCGTATTGAGCTCGTACAATCTTTGAAGTGGAGCAGTCCCGTTATTGGTTTTTGAAGGTAGTTGGTGTAAAATAGCAAAGTCGTAACCTGCAACATTCAGACTAGGATTTTTGATGTACTCAATAGTCACCTGATAATTCTTGTTCTTAATCAAGGATTGCTTGATCGCAGAAAGATCAGGGTGAGGTGCATTTGCCAAAATTAAAATCTTTTGACGCGCATCTAAAACATCGACAAAAATCTCCTTTGAATTATTGGAAGTAGTGACTTCATCACTCACTTTATTTACTGCAATTCGATATCGTTGAACACCTGCTTTATTAGCATCTAAAATAATTTCTTTAGTAGTGAAGAAATCATTTTTATCAATTTTGATATCGATGTCTTTCAATTTTTTCGTCGCACCATCACCGACTTTCGAAACCGTCAACTTGGTGTTATTGCCCGCACAATTTTGAGCTGAAATATCCACTTGAATCGTAAATTTATCACCGAGATATGCGATCTTATTATGAAAAACTCTTTTGATCAATAAATCTTTTTGAACGGTGGTGTCTCCTAAAGCTACGGTATAAATGGGTGCCGAGATTTTCGTGCTCGCATAAATCGGATTACTCCCTTCATTGAAAATACCATCAGAAGCTAAGACAATAGCACCCAGATTTTGATTGCTATATAGGTCATAGAGCGATTTCATCAGTTCCGAAATGTTACTGACTTTGTCTCCAAAATTAAAATCAATGCCTTCTCTTACATCATTTCCAAAAGCATATTCTTTGACATCATATTTTTCATCCAAAGAAGATTTTAAGGCTTGAAAATTTTGCTGATAAGTAGCCATTTGGTCGCCTTTCAGATTGGCTGAAATAGATTCAGACTGATCTTGCGCGAGCACAATGACGGGTTTTTTGGTTTCTGTAACGATGGATTTCAGAAGGGGAGATAGTAATAAAATGGCCAGTAAGCTCACCGTCAAGAAACGAATGAAACCAAGTAGCCAAGTCAACCATTTCGGATTTTCATCGAATGATTTCGTGCGCGTATACAACACAAAGGCGAATACAAGTCCTAATAGTCCACAAAATATTAGATACCAAGTCGGATATTGAAAACTAATGCTTTCCAAATAATTTTAAATTTTGTGTGCCCCTCAAACGCAGAAATGGGTTTAACTAATTTTCTGCATTTTATTCACAATTAACTGATTGACAACCCAATATACATTATTATCACGTAAAATGCTTTAGAATAGTTTCGTTTGATACGGGGAAATTAAAACCACAAGTTTAAATGGTGCTTTTACGTTATTACAACGAGGGACAAAAATAAAAAGTATCACCTGATTTTAAGTTAATATCCTTTAAATATTTCATAAAAGTGTATTGGTATCTATGTCAAATTTGCACCTGTAAACATAATAACCTTATATTCGTTTCCCTAGGGGATAAAGGCAATTTTCACCGCTTTTTCCCGTTCAAAAAATAGAAAATCGAATTCAATGAAAAAGATATTAGTAGCATTTTCCATTTTGGTATTTTCTGCATTGCAGCTACAAGCCGCTTATATGTTGTTGCCGATGGATGAAAAACAAAAAGATCACCTCAAAGCATATGGTATTTGCTATTGGGTAATTGACAAAGAGGTAGAAGCCTTTTGGTTGTTGAATTATAGAGGTGGAAGTTTTGCATTTCGACATAATGTTATTTTTGAAAAAGAATGTCTGACACGTGGCGTTTCTTTTGAAATAATTCCGGATGCGCAGTACAACAAAATTGTGCGGGATATTGCCAATCCTGAAGTCAATGAAGATGTAATCAAATTGGAGGTGCCACCAAAAATCGCGGTATACACACCCGATACCAATCTGAGAGGGGAGAAAATCCAACCGTGGGATGATGCCGTAACTATGGTGTTGACTTATGCTGAAATTCCATACGAGACGGTTTATGATTCAGATGTATTGGATGAAAAACTAGCGGAATATGATTGGTTGCATTTACATCATGAAGATTTTACGGGTCAATATGGAAGATTCTATAGATCTTATCATAATACCGCTTGGTACAAAGAAACTGTTACAAAAATGGAAGCATTGGCAAAGAAAGAAGGATTTGCAAAAGTTTCTGAATTGAAGTTGGCAGTTGTCAAAAAAATCAGAGAGTATGTCGGTGGTGGTGGATTTATGTTTGCCATGTGTTCGGCTACGGATACGTATGATATCGCTCTTGCAGCAGATGGACATGATATCTGTGACCATATGTTTGATGGTGATCCAGCGGACCCAACAGCAGAAAGTAAATTGGATTTTAGTAAATCATTTGCGTTCAAGGATTTTAAATTGATGAAAAATCCATTGGAATATGAATTCTCTACCATCGATCACAATAAAGGTAGAAATGTAACACCAAAACAAGATTACTTTACACTATTTGATTTTTCTGCAAAATGGGACCCTGTTCCAACAATGCTTACCCAAAATCATACGCGTACGGTAAAAGGTTTTATGGGACAAACGACTGCCTACAACAAAAAGAATATAAAATCTGAAGTACTAGTATTAGGAGAAAACAAACCGGCCAAAGAAGCGCGTTACATCCACGGTACTTTCGGTCAAGGAACCTGGACTTTTTATGGTGGACATGATCCGGAAGATTATAGACATTATGTCAATGACCCTGAAACAGATTTAAGTCTACATCCAAATTCTCCTGGATACCGTTTGATTTTGAATAATGTTTTGTTTCCTGCTGCTAAGAAGAAGAAGCGGAAGACTTAGTAGTTGGGACTAAAATATATTGTTAGAAAAATGAGTCATGCTGAAAAGTATGACTCATTTTTTTGTAATTGTCTTTTACTCAGATGGAATTTTCTTTAAGTGAATTTTTTACCGTAAAATCGAAGTAATACAAATTGTATAAATTCAACATGCTTGTCATTCCGAGAAGATAAAATCCTAATCGGATTACTTTATGAATAAATGACAAAAATCATTAAAGCGAATGAGGTTAACGTAACTGCAATTTTTAAATGGCATTCTCGAATTCGCCAACTAAAGTCGGAGGCTACAATAACAGTCTTAAAATTAATTCTTGTCATGGGTAGCGAAGTATTGATGATAATTATTACGAAGTCGAGGAAGAAGCGTGTCCACGTCCTACTATTTCGACCATGCATTGAGTATTGATATAGAGATAGCGGAGAAATCTCTTACGGAGTCAATAAAACATTTTGAGAAAATTTGAAAAATGCAATTATAAGATTTCTCCACTTCGCGCTTCCTAATGCTCTGTGCCACGGTCGAAATAGGCCTAAGATTTATCCCTCGATTCCTCGACTCCTTACGAGTTCCATAGAACTCATAATCCGCTCGGAATGACATGGGGTAAATAATAATTTCTGCACAGTTTACCCCATAGAATAAACACCCAATCTTTCAAACAGCCTCTATATGTGACCTCCTGCCAAGTAACGTAATTTTCATGTTAAAAAAAGCGAACAGTTTAAGGCTATTGGTTAAATTTAATAAAGAACTACTTTTTAGAAACTGAAAGGAAGCTCATATGCTTACGTTCAATCCAAATCTCCTAATGAAATTTTGTAGTCTCCTCTTATTTTGCACCCTAATACCCAACAATTTATTTGCAGTAAAATCGATTGTTGAACCAGCGGAAAAAAGAGTGTTTTTCTGCGTGAGAAAATTCACGATAAAAACGTCCTCCTTTTAATGTCCTTAAATATCTTTTATGGTAAAAAAATCACGTCCTCTTTTTATATTCCTTTGTTCCTGCCTGACTGACGGGATAGCTGACGGGATAGGCAGGTTAAATTTACGAGCTCTTTGTGTTTTGTGA
>CALFWW010000195.1 GCA_937928575.1 uncultured Saprospiraceae bacterium
GGCGGTTATTATATGGAGGAAAAATTTATTGAGATTAAGGCGAAAAACGTAAACATAGCCTTAGTTACGGTGAGGCTTTTCAACGCAGATATCGATAAATTTTTCTCATAGATAACCGCCATTTTGGGGTTCAATCTGTATTACTGCATTTTTAACGTAAAAATAGGTTGGATTGTTGCTCCAGTTGGATAGACATTCCTGTCTGTCCAAGTATGATGGACAGGAATGTCTGTGGATTTATAAAGTATATACACAGACAGGAATGTCTGTGGTACATAAAAAAAGGCCGCTCAAAAAATGAGCGACCTTTCTATATCTTAAAAAATCAATGCGAATTACTTACTAGCAGTAGTACGTGAAAACGAAGATTTTTTCTTTTTAGATTTTGCAGTACGTGGTGTCATATCAATATCACCAGATAAATCTGACATCACCGGAGTTGCAATAAATACAGATGAATACGTACCCACAAGGATACCAACTAACAATGCAAATGCAAATCCTTTAATCGAACCACTAGAGAAGACAAATAACATCAAGACCACAAATAGGGTAGTCAAGGAAGTAATCAATGTTCTACTAATCGTACTATTGACCGCCATGTTGATAATATCTTCTTTTGATTTTCCGACATAGCTACCCATGAATTCACGAATACGGTCAAATACAACCACCGTATCATTAATGGAATATCCAATTACGGTCAAAATTGCAGCGATGAATGCTTGATCAATTTCCATTGGGAAAGGTAAAATTCCGTGGAAGATTGAGAACAAACTCAAAACGATCATAACGTCATGGAATAAGGCCGCAACCGCACCCATAGAGAATTGCCATTTGTTGAATCGAATAAAAATGTATAAGAAAATCAATAACAATGCAAATACAGTTGCCCATACCGAACTGGTTTTGATATCATCCGCAATCGTTGGGCCTACTTTACTAGAACTTGTAATGTGCGTTCCAGTACCATCTGGTGCTTTGAATTGCTTTTCATTTAAAGTGCCACCTAACGCAGCTTTTACACCTGTATATAGCGCATCTTCAAATTTTCCTTGAGCACCTTCAGATTTATCAGCAACTAAGTAAGAACTTACCACATTAAAGGTGTTATCCGTATCAACAGACTTTACAACTGGTGCTTCACCGAAAGTAGTGGTCAACGCATCACGTAAAGTAGTCTGATCCATATTTTCTTCAAATTGGATATTATAGGAATATCCACCTTCGAAGTCAATTCCTAAATCGAAACCTCTTACGAAGAAAGAAGCTAAACCAGCCAAGATAATTAGACCTGATGCCATGTAAGCAACTTTTCTTTTTCCTAACCAGTCGATATTCATATTTGAGAACCATCCTTTTGAGGCTCCTGTCCAGAAACTCATGTGCTTCTCCGTATTACTTTCACGTCCCAACCACCATTCGATAAGCATACGCCCAACTAAAACGGCAGTAAATAAGGAACAAAGAATACCAATAATCAATACGGTTGCGAAACCTTTAATAGGTCCCAATCCGAAGTAGAAAAGTACACCAGCTGTTAACAATGAAGTTACGTTGGCATCAATAATCGCAGAATAAGAGTGATCAAAACCATCTCTTACCGCCATTAATGTAGATTTGCCAGCACGCAATTCTTCACGGATTCTTTCATAGATAATTACGTTGGCATCTACCGCCATACCGATGGTTAATACGATACCTGCAATACCTGCAAGCGTCAAAACGGTTCCAAATGAAGCCAATGCTGCAAGAATAAAAAAGATATTCAAGAACAAAGCAACGATTGAAACGATACCACCACCACCGTAGTAAAACATCATAAATAACAATACCAACCCGAAGCCGATGAATAAGGCTCTTAAGCTTCGACTAATATTTTTAGCACCTAAAGAAGGTCCTACAACTTGTGATTGAATGATTTGTGTTTTCGCAGGTAACTTACCAATCTTCAAATTCGAAGCAAGATCTTTCGCTTCAGTCAAAGAAAAGTTTCCAGTAATAGATGAGTTACCACCTGTAATCGCATCATTTACACGAGGAGCGGATACCACTTGGTTGTCCAAGAGAATCGCGATCTCACGATTATTGTCTTGAGCAGCTTTGGTAGTCATGTCTCCCCAAATTCTAGTACCTACTTGATCCATCGATAAGCTAACTGCAATTTCTCCAGTATTAGGATCTGGGTTTGCACTTGCATCTGCTACCCGATCACCTTCTAGAGGAGCAACATCTTTTCCACGATTTTTCTTTATGGCATATAACTCATACAATTTCGTTTCTACACCCGTTTCATAATCTCTAAAAGGTTGAGCACTCCAACGGAATTCTAAGTCTTTTGGAAAAAGCGCCTTGATTTCTGGCTGGTCTAAATAACCAGGTTTAAATTCAGGATCGGTTGATTCCAATAAACACTTGATCTTATTTCGCTTGCTCTTTTCAGCGGTACCCATTACTGCCAATGAGTAATTCAATTGCTGACCACCAAGTGCCATGTTAGGTTGGAAGTTTTTGAATAATGGACCACTATTTTGCATAGGATCTACTTCCGCAGGACGTTGGGAGATCGTCAATGCTTGCGTATCAGGAAGAATATTACCATCAGCATCGTAGATATCCGTGTACGTAGTATCATTAACCATCACAGGTTCATTCTCAGTCAAATCTTCAGCTCCACCGCTTAATTTCTGATCAGCAGCCTGAAAAGCAGCCATGATTCCCGGATCAATTGCACGGAAAACATTCCAAAATTCCAATTTTGCAGTTGAAACCAAGACAGAACGTGCACGAGCAGGATTGTCAATACCAGGTAATTCAACATTAATAAGGTCACGTGCTTTATCAAGAGAAACGTTTGGCTGAGCAACACCCATACCATCGATACGTTTTTTCAATCGTCTGAAAGTCAAATCTACCGTCTCATCTGCTTTCTCACGAATCAATTTGACAACTTCAGAATCAGTAGTTTCAAAGTTAATAACGTCTCTTAGTCCTTCATTTCTTGCGAAAATCGGAGCTAATTTTTTACCATCCGTATTACCAACAAAAGCGTCAGCAAATAAAGTAACATAATCAGAATCAGTGCTCTGTTGAGCCTTATCGGCATTATTTAAGGCAGCAACGAAGGTGGGATCTTTAGAGTCATTGGCCAGTGCTCTAATAAAATCACGGAGGTTCACTTGGAGTACCACGCTCATCCCTCCAGAGAGGTCAAGCCCATAATTCAGTTGTCTCTTTTTCAGCTCTTCGTAAGAGAAGTCTTTCAATAATGGAATTGAAAAGACCGTCTCGCTCGACATAGAGTCGAGGTAAGCTGCTCTTGCTTCTTTTTTCGCTTGGTTGCGGTTCTCCTCGGAGGCCAATAAACTCATCGACTCCGCATGTGCATCTGCATCATTCTCAACGCTTCTTGTTGGAAGTACGTATAAGAATTGCATCAAACACACAATTGCCATCACAACCAGGAAAAATTTTACAATGCCTTTGCCTTGCATTTTTGTTAAAATTTTTTATTTAAAAATGTTGTTAAAAAAACTCCGCAAATATACGCCTTTTAAATCAGACTTTTACGCATAATTTAGTGCTGAATAAAGCAAATCTTGTTAAAGCGTATTTTGTTGATAACCAAACAGTTTACGAGAATAGGAAGGAATAGTTCTACGTATAAGAGGTTTATTTGTAAATTTCACCATTTGGAGCTATTTTCGTCCACATTTTTTATAAACATTAATCACAATATTTAAATAGAATCAAATGGGACTTTTTAGTTTTTTAAAGAAAGCAGGAGCCAATGTGCTTACCAATAAAGCTGCAAAAGCTGTCAGAACACCAGAAATTATTGCAATGGAGGAGGAAGTTTTGCGGAAACAGAAGTTGATTTTGCTAAACGGTGTTGTTTCTGGAATGAAATCAAAAATCAAAAATTTTGAAATTGATCTGAATGGAGACCGTGTGACTGTTTATGGTCAAGCACCTTCAACAGCTGTTAAAGAGAAAGTAATTTTAGCTTTGGGAAATGTTGGTGGCATATCCTCAGTTGATGATCGTATTTCTGTTGTTAAACCAGCTCCAGAATCTATCTTCTATGAAGTGAAAAAAGGAGATACATTAGGAAAGATTGCTGCAAAGTACTATGGTGATGCAAAAAAGTATAACAAAATATTTAAAGCAAACCAACCAATGTTGAAAGATCCAAACAAGATTTACCCGGGTCAAAAATTGAGAATTCCTAAATAATATTCTTCCAGAAAGAGAAGTATTCAATTTTTGTTGACTAAAAAAAATCCATCTTGTCATTGTTGCAAGATGGACTTTTTTATAGGCACATTTTCAACTTTGTATTTATCAATCGAAATCTAACCTAAAAGGAAAACACTACTTCAACAAAACAATTACGAAACCTACCAAAATTAGATATTTTTCCACATTTCAAATCTACATTCAGAAATTTATAAGGTAATGATTCAGTTTACAGATTTGCAAAAACGCTAATTTTATTCCTCCAAATATAAAATACTCCTTTTCTGATATAAATGGGTCTATTATTTACACAAAAATTATCGTTAATACATTGATAGTCAGATTTATATATGTAAAATGGGTTAATATGATTTCCGCAAATTCGATTTTTTGTTAATCGAAAGTAGAATACTTCATTTTACCTTTATGCCCAAAGGTAATTTATACGCTCTCTTCCTTTTGTCAGCATTCCGGAAATAAGACCCTTCGTGAAATTCTATTTTCGAAGTTTCTAGGATTTTAATTAAGGTGTGCATTATGGGTGTTGTTCTTTCAGGGAGGCACCCATTTTTTTATCTCAAATTGATAGGTTCATTTGAATTTTCTACCTAATAAAGCGTATTTGTTAAATACATTATTATTACTATCTTGTTTGTGTACTTTACTGGATAGCAATTTTCATATCTCGCTACTAATTATCTGCTAATAAAGGTCTTTATAATTTAAAATAATTTAATCATGTCAAGGTGGTTTGTTCTAGTACTATGTTTCCAACTAGTAATTGTTTCTATTGCTCAGACTACTTCGATTGTCGAGGCGGATTGGGATATGGATGGATATCCAGTAGGAGTTGATTGCAATGACTTTGACTTTTTCATAAATCCAGGAGCCACGGAAATCCCTAACAATGATGTTGATGAAAATTGTGACGGAATTATTTTAATTATCGATGATGATTTTGATGGCTATAATTCAGATGAAGATTGCAACGATTTGGATTTCAATATCAACCCAGGTGCTGCTGAAATTCCTAACAATTCAATAGATGAGAATTGTGATGGTATTGTATTGGTCATTGACAATGACAACGATGGCTTTAATTCTGATCAAGATTGCAATGACAACAATCCTAACATTAATCCTAATGCAACTGAGATTCCAAATAATGGTATTGATGAAGACTGCGATGGGGTAGATACTGTATCAGATGTGGATGGAGATGGTTACAATTCTAATGAAGATTGTAATGATAATGATCCCAATGTCAATCCAGGAGCCACTGAAATTCCAAATAATAATACAGATGAAGATTGTGATGGTGTAGCATTATTTATCGACGATGACAATGATGGATTTAATTCTGACATAGATTGCAACGATAATAATCCCAATATCAACCCAGGAGCAAACGAAATTCCCAACAATGGGATTGACGAAGATTGTAATGGCTTCGATGAAGTAATCGATCAGGATAATGATGGTTATAATTCCAATGAAGATTGCGATGATAACAATGCAAATGTAAATCCAGGAGCCTCAGAAATTGCCAATAATAATATTGATGAGGATTGTGATGGAATCATTCAGATAATCGATCAGGATAATGATGGTTACAATTCTTCAGAGGACTGCAATGACAACGACGGAAGTATTAATCCGGGAGCCACCGAAATTCCAAACAACAATATAGACGAAGATTGTGATGGCAATATTCTTATTTTCGACGAAGATAATGATGGGTATAATTCTGATGAGGATTGTAATGATCTTGCAGCAAATATCAATCCCGGAGCCACCGAAATTCCAGGAAATGGAATTGATGAAGATTGTGATGGTATGGACGGTGCGATTGATGCAGATTGAGATGGGTTTGATTCAACAGTTGATTGCAACGACAATGATCCTAACATTAATCCGGGTGTTCCAGAAATTGTCAACAACGATGTCGATGAAAATTGTGATGGTGAAGCAATTATTATTGATATTGATAATGATGGCTATAATTCATCGGAAGACTGCAACGACAATGATCCCAACATTAATCCGGGTGCAACGGAAATTCCCAACAATGGAATTGATGAAGATTGCAACGGTGCAGATATTGTTATAGATGCAGATGGTGATGGCTTCAATTCTGATGAAGACTGTAATGATAACAATCCAAATGTAAATCCGTCAGCTACTGAAATTCCAAATAACAATATCGACGAAGACTGTGATGGGATTGCACAAATAATCGACAACGACAACGATGGCTTCAATTCAGATGAAGACTGTGACGACAGTAATCCCAATATCAATCCAAATGCAACCGATATTCCAAATAACGATATCGATGAAAATTGCGATGGGGTAGATACTGTTATAGATGATGATAATGATGGCTATAATTCTGATGAAGATTGTAATGACAATGATCCCAATATCAATCCGGGTGCAATGGAGATACCGAATAATGGAATCGACGAAGATTGTGATGGGTTTGATTCGGTCGTGGATTTAGACAACGATGGATACAACTCCAATGAAGATTGTAATGACAATGATCCCAATATCAATCCAGGAGCAATGGAAATACCCAATAATGAGATCGATGAAAATTGCGATGGCGTTATTTTTATCATTGATCAGGATGGCGATGGTTACAACTCTGATGAGGATTGCAACGACAATAATCCGAACATCAATCCAGGTGCCACCGAAATTCCAAACAACTTTTCTGACGAAGATTGTGACGGCATCATTTTGATAATTGACAACGACAATGATGGTTTTAATTCCGATGAAGATTGTGATGATAACAATCCAGCTATTAATCCTGATGCAACTGAAATTCCGAATAATGACATCGACGAAGATTGTGATGGAATGGATGAAGTAACCGGTGTCGATGCCGATAATGATGGTTTCAATTCTGATGAAGATTGTGATGACAACAATCCAAATGTAAATCCAGGAGCGATTGAAATCCCAGATAATGACATCGACGAAAATTGCGACGGTATAGTGTTATACTTAGATCTAGATAATGATGGATACACCTCTGATGTCGATTGCGACGACCTGAATGAAAATATCAATCCAGGTGAATTTGAAATACCAGACAACGGCATTGATGAAGATTGTGATGGAGAAGATTTGACGCTCGCGATTCATGATTTAAATGGAGTAAAGATTTCCATATATCCCAATCCGATAGCTGATTATCTACTCCTAGAAAAATCAACCACTAAGCAGTTGTATTTTGAAATTAGAAGTACCACGGGGCAATTAATTGAAGTTGGTGAAATTATGGATCAATCCAAAGTTCTGAATCTCCAATCTTTGCCAAGTGGAATTTATATGTTGAGTATAATCAATAAAAAAGAAAATGTATTTTTAACTGAACAAATAATAAAAATATAACAAAGTAATTTCGAAAACCTAAAAATCGTTTTTGAGTGCTGCGGATACTGCTTCCTCTTAGACCTCAGAGGGAGTATGGATAATTAAAAGATGGTAATTTTCATCTTAGTGTACACATGTGTTATCCAAAATGAAACTGACCTTTTGAAGTGAAGGATAAGAAGTTTTTTGAAAAAGAAGATATTGCTATAGTTCAATAAATGTGAGTAGCGATTCAGCTGTAGATTAATTAAAAGGTTCACTTCATACAAATTTTTAACGCGTTCATCCTTTCATATCAATTATTAACGGAATATATTTTAAAAGCACCCATTTTTTCTGTACCTTATCATTATATCTAGCTCTTGATATCATTGTTTTACATTGTGTTTAATTTGACATTCACCATCAAACTCCAACCAGATGAAAATCAAGCTACTAGTTTTCATTTCATTTCTTCTTCATTTTAATTTAAAGGCGGAAACTCGTGATAACAATGTTACAAATACTCCTGATCCAATAGTTGATGATGTGTATTACTGCTCAAATGAAAATGCATTTGAATTGTATGCTCAAGTACCTGCTGGCCTGGAAGTACATTGGCACGAACTACCTTGCAATGGGACTCCAATATATGTAGGTGATACCTTCTTTCCTGGATTCCCTGGTACCTTTTATGTACAAGCTTTTGATCCGGTTAATAATTGTTACAGCAATTGTATCGCTGTCGATTTATTCGAATTTCCGCTTCCTTTTCTTGATGCAGAGCCACCTGTCTATTCACCGAACTTATTGTCCTATTCGGTCATTGTTGCTACGGATGGTTACATTACAAACAATATCGGAGTAGTAGTTGATAACATGGATGGAACATTTACTTTGACTGGTATTCCGATTGGTGAAGATCTACAAATAACTGCTACCAGTAATGCCGGCTGTACTAATTTTATAACAGTATCTTCACCATCTTGCGAAGGCTGCCCAGACCCAGGTGATTGCGATGACAGCAATTGTCTAAACGGAATTGAATACTGGGATGACACCATTTGCGAATGTGTCTCAACAACTGGTTGTGAATATCAAATAACTTCTATTACCCCTTCTGCTTGTCCACCAGATTCCTTAAACTCAACAACCTGTCTGAATGTTTGTCCCTACAATGCACAGGTATATGTCGTGAATGACTATAATGGTGAAGTTGAATGGGATGTGATCGGTGCGGAAAGTTGGGAAGTGATCGGAAATGAATTGTTGGTAAATTGGGGTGGACCCGGAAGTGTACTAATAACAGCAAGTGGAGAGGGCACAGAGGAAGCATGTGATTTGCAGGTGTCACTTACGCCATTAGGATGCAGTGGGGTGGTAGCCCTTGGTGATCCTTCCTATGACTATATATGGTACGATCCATTCGGGAATATTTTAGCCATTGGCCAAGAATTTTATTCAATTAGCCCTGGTGAATACACACTAAACGTAATGAGTCAAGATAATTGTTCTTATGAGGAATCCTTCTCAATTCCATTTGCGGGTCCAACTATAGAAATTGTTGGCGAGGTCGAAAATCTAATGGATTGTTCCGGAAATGATGGAAGTATTAATCTTAGTGTTGCAGGTGGTGCTCCGCCTTACGCTTATGAGTGGTCAACAGGTTCAACAACTCAAGATCTTATCGGAATAAGCAATGGTATATATCATGTTACGGTTTATGATGGTTCGGGATGCTCCACTTCTGCTTCTTTTACGGTCGACTGTGGGGCGGGATGTTCCGCTGTCGTGACCACTTATACGAATCCGACTTGTGAATTAGGAGGCTCAATCTTTGCAAGTGATCTTATTGGTGGTGCTAACTTCACGATTACAGGACCAAACGGTTTTTCTTCTAATTCTACAGAAAATTATGATTTAGTAGCAGGAACCTATTATGTATTTGCGATTGGCAACGAATATGAATGCACTGAAATTATAGAATTAGAAAATCAATTTGATGCATTATCTGCCAATGTGATAAATGAAAGTGAATGTGATACTTGCGATGGACAAATCAATTTTTCAAATTTCGAAAATTTGCTTTTTAATTGGTCCAATGGTAGTACCAGCCCTTTCAATCAAAATCTATGTGCAGGGGTATATAATGTTGTGGTTTCTGATTTTTTCGGAAATGCTTGTGAATATTCTTATGCTATTACTTGTGGGGAACAAGTCGCTGCTTTTGAAACTTCACTTTGTATTGACATTCTTGAAGAAACCGAAGCCATTATATCCACCATCCCGGAACCAATAAACGGCGATGTCAATATCTGTGCAGGTCAGACCATTTACTTCGAATCTCAAAGTATCAATGCCGAAACACACATTTGGGATTTTGGAAATGGAGAAAATGATAGCGGTATTACCACAGAATTCACTTACGAGGTTCCAGGTTCTTATCTAGTTCAATTAATTGCTAGAAATGAATGTCTTTGTTCCGATACCACGACCGTCAATGTAAATGTGGAACAAGCGATTATTCCAAAACTGGATTGTGTCGGTACAATTTGTGAAAACACCGAAGTCACTTACACAACAAATGCGGATTGCTCCAATTATACTTGGGAAGTTACTGGGGATGGAACCATCATCAGCGGAGGTGGAAGTAGTGATGATTTTATAACAATAAACTGGGGAGTCGGTCCATTAGGTACCATTGCACTGTCTGTTGCGAGTTGTACAGAAAATTATTGCGTTTTTGAAAATGTAAGTCAAATTCCAATTATCGGCAATAACGATGAGATAAAAGGGCTGACCAATGTTTGTAAAGGTGACTTGCAAGTCTATACCATAACCGAATATGGAGGAACCGATTTCTTTTGGGAAGTATCCTCCTATGGTGAAATTGTAAAAGGGCAAGGAATCAATACCGTCAGTATTCAATGGACAGATTTGTTGGTCCCGATTACACCACAATGGGTACGCGTTACGTATACGAATTGTTATTTAGAATGCGGAGGGTCAGACGAAATTGAGGTCAATATTTTGGATGAATACTTTTTTTCTGGTCCAATTGAGTTGTGTATTAATGAAATGGGGACTTACAATGCGGAAAAATTAACGGGTGGTCCTGCATCGGTAAATTGGGAAGTCAAAGATCCATCTGGTGCCGTTATTATGACAGCTGGTCCAACTGAGCAATTCGATTTGACATTGACAGGAGCAACAGGAATCTATACCGTGACAGCAACGCCACCAAATGCAGTCTTGTTTTGTTCCGACCAATATAGTGCCTTTGTCAATTTATTAGAACTTCCACCACCAGTCTTGGGTATTGATGGAGATACGGAAATTTGTGTAGGAGCGACCTATACTTATCAAGCCATTTCAACTGAATCTAACACTTCTTTTTCATGGGAAGTCAATGATGGCGGTATACTCTCTGATTGGAATGGTGGAATTGTAAATGTTACTTGGAATAGTGATGGTCCCTATACTTTGACAGTTGCTCAAATCGAAAATTCAGATGCTGCTTGTGAGTCTGAGGCGATAACAATGAATTTGACAAAGATTGATGACATCGTGATATTGGGTCAACCACAACATTGTATTGAAACGACTTCCACATTTGTCGCTACGAATTATCCAGATGTCAATTATGAGTGGACGATAAATCCCGAGACTGCTGCAACAATTATTGAAGGACAACAAACGAATACGATAGAAGTATTTTGGCACTCGGTTGGAAATGCTTCAGTTGAATTAAATGCTTGTTCAAATACAGATTCTTATAGTGTTTTTATCAATGAAACACCAGTTCCAATAGTTAATCATCCAATCGAATTATGTCCTGAAGATACGGGACCCGTTTCAACCACCCTTCCATTTTCAAATTACGAGTGGAGAGATACCAATGGTTTGATTCTTTCTACAATGACGAATACAGATTTAGGTCCAGGTAATTACGAGTTAATTGTTGAAGATGCAAATGGCTGTATTGGTAATGTGATTTTTGAAATTGAATCATTACCGTCGCCGACTGTCGAAATATCTTCACCCAATTTATTAACGTATTGTCCGCCAGCATTTCCGGTCCCAACATTGTATGCACTAGAATCTGATCCGCCATACCAATATCAATGGTATAGAAATAATGTCCTGATTCCCGGTGCCACGATGTCATTGTACACGCCACCAAGTGGAGATAGTGGATTGTATCAAGTGGAAGCCGTCAATGAGTATGGCTGCATCGGTGTTTCAAATATTTTGAATGTCCAATTGAGTTGTGGCGGTGGTGGCGGAGGTCCACCAGCAGAATTGCAATGTCAAGGGGTAATTTCTACTTTTGATATTGAGAATACAAATAGGTGCGAAAAACATAAATTCCAAAACACTTCACCAAATATGATTCCTGGAACGACCGAATGGTTATTTGGTTTTCCAGATGTGGAAGGTACTTCTACAGGCGACAACACCAGCTACGAATTTCAGCGATCCGGCTTTTATTTTGTGGTCATGATTTGTGATCATTTGGTAAATGGAGTGGTAGAAAGATGCGGTTTGGGAAAACTCGATATGATTCCGGTTTCTCCAGATTTTCATGTTTTATCAAATTGTGTAAATGCAGCTATTGAATTTGAAGACCTATCCACTTTTGTCCCTGGGCAAAGTGTCACTTCTTGGACTTGGGATTTTGGAGATCCAGCAAGTGGCGCAAACAATACTTCTACATTACAGGATCCCACTCATTTTTACAATGTTGCAGGTACCTATGAAGTGACGTTGTTAATTACGGGGCCAAATGGTTGTGAATCAGAAATTACAAAATCAATAGTTATTCAAGATCCGCCAACGCCAAGTTTTGAGCTGCCAACTGAAGATTGTCAAAATTTTCCACTTGATTTTACAGCCAACATAGGACCCAATGTCACTGATGTATTCTGGGATTTCGGTGATCCAGCAAGTGGGGATGCCAATACTTCAGAAGTAGTGGAAACCTATCATGAATATGAAACTCCTGGAACCTACACCATAACATTGACTGCACAAACCATTTATGGATGTTCAGAAACTTTTACGGAACAAGTAACCATTCAGCAAAATAATTTGTCAGGAGTTATTTCGATGGTTCCAGGCTCACCAATTTGCGAGGATCAAATCACAACAATGACTGCTCCGACTGCTTTAAATTATGCTTGGTCAAGTGGTGCTTTTACGAGTACCCTTACTACCGGAGCTGCTGGTGCATATGATGTTACAATTTCTGATGACAATGGTTGTAGCTACACAACACCAGAAGTTATTTTGGATGTACTGCCATTACCAGGTGGCGAAATCAGGGTGGTGGAGTATGATGAATATGATCAGCCAATCAGCTTTTTCTATGATAGCTATACCATTTGTGAAGGTGACGAAGTTTTTATGGAAATTAATCAAGTAGATGGTTATACGTACACTTGGAGTACGGGTATTAGTGGTACTGAATTGGAATTTTCAGAAGAGCGCGACAATTTATTGGAAGCAGGAACTTATGTTTTTGACGTAACAATTGTAGATACGCAAACCGGTTGTACCAATATTGCGGGTCCATACACCGTTTTGGTTAATGCCAACCCTGAAGATATATTGTTAGTTTCAAATCCTGATGGATTTATCTGCGACAATCAACCGGCAACCATTTCTATTGCCAATTATGATCCAGACTTGACGTATGTTTGGAATACAGGAACCATCGATGCCACTGCGATAATTGTAGATATTCCTGGGATTTATTATGTCCGGGCGTTCAATGAGAATGGGTGTGAAACTACTTCCAATGAAATTGAAATTCACAAAGGTCCGGATATCAATCGGATCCCATCGGGCTGTCATAAACGCTGTGCACCCGATACCCTATGTCTGCCTTCGATGCCTGGGATCGTAAGTTGGCAATGGTATTTTGAAGACACCGCCATCCCTGCTCCTGAAGGCACCCAACAAGAGATAGTCGCAAATGAAAGTGGTGATTATTATGTTGAAATGATTGATGAGTTTGGCTGTGAAGCTACTTCAGGTATTATGAGTTTAGATTTATTTATTGGGACAGGTACAATAGGAGGAGAAGTTTATTTTGATGTCAATGACAATGGAATTATTGATGGACCAGATACCTTAATGAGTAACCAAACTATTTTCATTGAAGGAGAGAACTTTAGTGACCAAGTAAGTTCTAACAATATAGGTGCTTATACATTTGAAGATATATTGGCAGTTGATTACACTTTGTATTTTGATAGTTTGTCCTTGCCGTCAGAATGGATTGTCGTTCAATCTGTACAACAAAGTGAATTGGTTGGTTGTGATGATATTGAAGAGGTGAATTGGTTGGTGCGTCAACCTTGTGTTGAGCAATTCGGAGTAGAAAATTTCAATCTCTGTCCTGGCGAGACCTTGGAGTATCATGATGTTATTTTAACTTCAGATGAAATTGCAATTGTAGTGTTACAATCGGCTTCAGGATGTGATTCTACAGTAACCGTAAATGTATCACCATATCCATCCAGTATTGATAGCTTGCATTTTGAAGCTTGTTTTGAAGATTTTTACGAATACAATGGACAGCAAATTGCGGCAGGAGAAAGTTACACTTTTGAGATGATGACCACCAATGGTTGTGATTCAAATGAAGTAGTTGTAATTGAGATGTTAATGCCAAGTATGGAAAGTCTGGAATTTGAAGTTTGCGAGGGCGAAATGTACACTTATAATGGTGTAGAGATTCCAGCAGGTGAAACTGTAGCATTTGATTTGATGAATGTGGCTGGTTGTGATTCTATGGTAATGGTTGCCGTTGTCCCGATTCCATTATCATTCAATGAAGTCGAGTTGTTTGCTTGTTCGGGCGACTCTGTCTATTATGTGGATGAATATTTATTTCCAAACTCTACTCAGTTGATTGAGCTGACCAGTTTTTCTGGTTGTGATTCAGTAGAGCAAGTGACGGTGACAGCATTAGGTTTGCAGGCAATAGATTTGAATGTGGAAGTTTGTCCTGATGAAATGTTTATCTACAATGGTCAGGAATATGAATCTGGTACATCCGAAACGTTTAGTTATGTAAGTTCGCAAGGATGTGACTCAATTATTCAGTTGAATGTAAATACATCTCCTGATTTCTCCTTTGATTATGAAGCGGAAATTGTCTGTTATGATGAGTTAGGCGATATTATTATCAACAATATGCAAGGAAGTACCAATCCGTATTTGTATTCATTGGATGGCTCTAATTTCCAGACTGAAAATGAATTCAGTGAGTTGTCGCCAGGTGACCACATGGTTTATGTTCAAGATATTAATGGTTGTATAAAGTCCTTGCCAGCAAATATTCCTGTGTATGATCGATTAAATGTTTTGACAAATAATGCGACCCTTAGTTGTGAAGTAGACTCGGTATTATTATCAGCAGAATTGCTTACCGGACCTAACATAAATCTTACGTTTACATGGCCAGATGGCTCTACGGGTTCAAATTATTATGTATCCAATGCTGGTACTTACGAATTACAAGCAAGCAATGTATGTGAAGATAAAACAGTAGAAATCATAGTTTCACCAGCAATCAATGAGCTTGAAAATTATCTGTATATTCCAAATATTTTTTCTCCAAATGGAGACGGGATCAATGATTACTTCCTAATGACACCGGCTGATTATGTCACCATCCATAGTTTTGAGATACATGTTTTCGATCGTTGGGGAGAACAGCAATATTTCTCTAGGGATATTAAGACTGGTTGGGATGGAACCCTTAAAAACGGAAATTTCAATCCTGGTGTGCACGTATGGTGGTTGAAAATGGATGTCTCTTATTGTGGAGAACGAAAAGCTATTTTTGAGAAAGGAGATATTACAGTTATCCGATAAATTGACACTTTTAGTTCTCTGAACTTTCGTTATAAATTTGCACTATTCGGTTGATGATAGTAATAAATGTAAATGAATTGTTAGGTTAAATTATTCGTTTGGCTATTCTAAACAAATGCGATTTCTTGATTTAGAAATCCGTCTTTTGTGTATGATTCAATCTGTATTATACAAATATCGTATCAAAGTTTGATTGTTTTTCCGTTTCTAGATTGGCCATTGCGATGTCTTTTGAGATAGTAAAATAAAAGGTCGTACCAACACCAAATTCAGATTCCACCCAAATTTTACCCTCATGAAGATCGATTATTTTTTTGCAGGTTGCCAAGCCAATACCTGAACCTCGATATTCTGAGGCACTATGCAGTTTGCTAAATACCTGAAAGATAGTTTCAAAGTTTTCTTTCTCGATGCCAATCCCGTTATCTTGTATTTCAAATTGCCAGCATTCGGGAGTTTCAGTTCCTCTTACTTTGATAATACATTGTTCATTTATCTTTCTGAACTTAATGGCGTTGGAGATAATATTTTGAAATAATTGAATAACTTTTGTTTTGACAAGGATAATGTTATCAGGTAAATTATCAGTTTGTATCAGGACATTATTTTCAAAAATAAGTTGATTCAGATTCTGCTGAATGATTGTTAGAATATCATTTAAATTTTCACTTTCAAACTTTGAACTTTTGATGGAGCTAATTCGAGAATGCTCTAAAATATCCGTTGTCAATCGCTCCAAATTTTCGACACTACTTTGAATGAACTCTAAGTATTGAGCTGAATTTTTATCGATTATTTCATTTTTGGAAAGATGTTGTTCTAATACTTTTGAAAAAGATTTAATGGTTCTCAAAGGTTGTTTTATATCATGGGAAGCGACATAGGCAAAACTTTCTAATTCAGAATTAGAATTAATGTATTGTTCCAATTGCACATTTTTATTTTGAATCGTATGCATTTGATCTGCCAGCTTGCGTTCCGATGCTTTACGGATAGAGACATCTTTGATATTGATGATAATAAATTTTTCTTTTCCATGTTTGATTGGTGAAAACGAAACTTCACAATCAAATACTTCAGAATTTGATGTAACACCTGAAGTCTCAAAACTAATTAAATCATTAGCGATTTCTTTTTTCTTTTCAGTGAGTAGTTGTTGATATGGCGCCATCTCACTGCCGTTAAGGTTGATTAATTCTAAGATATTGGAACTGATTAAATTTGACTTTGTAGTGGCAAATAGTGAACAGGCTTTGTCATTCACATCAATGATTTTTCTTTGACAAGTGCTATAAAAAATACTTGCATCAAATGAACTCTCAAATATTTTCCTAAATCTTATTTCACTATATTCTACGGATTTTTTACTGTTGATATCTGCAAGTTTCATCCTTTTTACAATTGCGATTGCAAACAAAATAGATTCAAAAACAAATGCAATGTTCATAGCATATACAATCATGATTAATTGCGCTCTTGTCTTATTTCCAAAATCTATATAGCCCTTGATACGCAACGTCAATATGATCAATCCAGTAAGCGATGCCAACAATGCCATTAGTAACCATGTTGTTGGAATGTAGTTATTGTTTTTAGTTCTGTAAGCTGCTACCATGAAAAGTAGAATTACGGGTGTGTATATTCCTAAGTTCTCATTAAAGCCAAGCCCAGAAGTATATCGACTGTAGAAAAAGCAAGTAATTGCAACACCAATAATTGATCTAAAAAGGAAGGGTTGGGTTTTATTCAGCTGTAAAAATGTATTCAAATACAATATCAAAGCAACAACATAAATTTGAGTGATATTTTCATGCAAAAATGAGTTGACTTTCGGAAATGAAGACCAAATATGTTGAAATCCTAATCCATCCTCCGAGGTGCAAAGAGTCATGCAAGTCAATACGTAAATTACATAAAATAGATTTAGGGGTTTTCTTTGCCATAAAAACATTAGCAAATTGAAAATGGCTAAAGATCCTAATACTCCATAAAAGATTCCCAGCATTGCATATTCCTTGGTAGAATAATTTACCACTAAATTGTTAGAACGCACCCAAAATTGCAAAGGGAATGGATGGTTAGATTGTAGCCTAAGAAAGACTTGTTTTTCCTTCTCCAGGTCTGGTAAATTGAACAAATAGTTTTTGTGTTCAACTTTTTTCAACGATGCTTTTCTTAGTGCTCCAACTGTAAAATGCTCATAGTCGCCTTCCGTATTTTCAAAATATAAATCTACATATGAAATGGCCCAATTCGGTAATTCCAAATACCAATTATCGATGGTACTGGATGTATTTTGTAATTTGAACTTTACCCAACAGACTGTTTGTGGATGATGGATGAAGTTGACATTACCATTTTGAAAGATGGATTCATCCAATTGCTTTATGGCTTCAAATTCTAAATTCGTAGTATCCTTATAGATGGACAAAAACTCGATTGGTATGGTAGTATCCTCGCTATCACCGGTTAAGGTAAACACAGGTGTGTGGTTGCCAAAAGTAGCATTGACAATTGAGAACCATAGGATTATCGAAATTAAATTGATCTTCATGGAGTGATTTTTTGGGCTTATGATGCATGTTCAAAAACTACTCCAAATCTTGTTAATTTGGTAGAATACCAACAAAATCATTTGGCTTATCCAAATACGACCAGACATTTTGTATGACACCATGCAACAATCTTTTCCTCGATTCAAAACTTGCCCATGCCATATGTGGCGTGATGATGCAATTATCCAAGCCCAAAAGCGGATGGTCTTCAGGTGGTGGTTCTTCAGAAAGTACATCCAATGCTGCGTATGCAAGTTTATTGTTTTCTAATGCCCATTTTAAGTCTTCTTCATTGATTAAACCACCACGACCGGTATTGATGAGTATAGAAGATGACTTCATCATGGCCAAATTGGTCTCATTAAAAATTCCTGCATTTTCATCAGAAAGCGGAGCATGTAGAGAAAGGATATCACTTTTTTGAAGCAACATTTCAAACTCGACTAATTTGACCCCTTCTAATGTAGACTTGTTGTTATTTTTTCTGGTTGCAATGACCTTCATTCCAAATGCAAGTGCGATTTCAGCCACTTTAGAGCCAATCATTCCCAAGCCATAGATACCCATTGTTTGACCTGATAATTCAGTAATTTTCTTTTCAGTAAAAGACCAATCAGGATTTTGACTCCACTTTTTATTTTGGACCGCCTGGTTATGTAAATGGATATCATTTCTGATTCTCAAAATTTGTGCAAAGACATGTTGTGCAACAGATGGGGCAGCATAACCAACAACATTGCAAACTTTTACGCCATATTTAGCGGCAGCTTTTAAGTCAATCGAATTGTATCCGGTAGCTGCAACACTTATCAATTGTAGCAACGGCAATTCTTTGATGACCTCTTTTGAAAATACGACTTTGTTGGTTATGATAACCGTAGCATTCTTAGATCGCTCAATTACCTCTTCAGGAGAAGTTCGGTCGTATATTGTTAATTTTCCAAGTTTATCCAATTCTTCCCATGAAAGATCACCAGGATTTGTGGTGTATCCATCCAGAATGACTATTTCAATCATCTAATTAGTGTTATATCTCCTTTTAATAATTTTATCTCCCCATCCAAAAATTCGACTTCAGCATACCAAACAAAAACGGCATCATTTAATAATTGACCTTTGTACACACCATCCCAACCATGATCAAAACTATTAACAAAACCATCATACGATTCATGCAGCAGAGAACCCCATCGATCAAAAATTTTGAACACATTTACTTTTGTACCTGCTGTCCCATAAACTGAAAAAATATCGTTGTATCCATCTTGATTGGGACTAAAAATATTGGGGACATAAATATTATAATTAGGTACTACTTTGATAATAATCGAGTCGGATGCAACACAATTATATGGATCTCGGACCTCCACATTTATAGTTACATCTCGAACTGGCATGATGGTTTGGCCTTCGCAATCTGTACAATTTAAAATGTTGTCATTCCCTGATTCCGTCCAAGTATAGCTGACAGAATTCGGAGAACTGTGATTGGCATTGATAAATAGTTGATCCCCTAAGTCTATTGTTATATCTTCAGGTAAAAAGACGAAAAATTCATCAGAAACTACTACGTTAAATGAATCTCTAACTGTTTGGCAAGAATTGGAAATGTCTACCCAATAAGATCCAGCTTCCGTCACTTCAATGGACTGACTAGTTGCTCCAGTACTCCACAAATAGGTATCCGATATTTGATTAGATTGTAAAGTTAAAGTCTCTGAAAAACAAATACCATACTCCTCAATAGAAAGTGGTTGGTCAAGGCCGACGACATTCAAAACAGTTGAATCATTGGTCGTAGGAGTGAGTGGATTATCAGAAACCATCGTCTGACTTAACAATAAAGGCACATTTTTTAATCTAGCTTGATTTTTATAAACCCCCTCCGCATCCTGACTCACTTCTACTCGTATAGCGAGTGTGTCAAATCCTGGAGGAATCACCATATCTGAGATCGACAATAAATCGGTATTTACACCACTTATGATATTGCCACCATATGGATTGTCAATGATTTCAGTAATCAATAAGTCCGGAGGTAATTGATCTTCTAAGGTGACACCTGTTTGCGCGACAGCAGAGACATTGGCAATTGCAAAATAATAAGTCACTTCAGAACAAGGCGTTGTCTCCAATGGTTCCACCAATTTATTTAATCTAACAGTATATGGACAGGAGCAACCATCTTTATTGGACGAGGTAGGACCATTGGCAGCTACAGCAACAATTCCGGTGTCTGGATTTATCTCATATAGGACACTACCATTGTTCCCTCCATACCCATACAGCCCTCCAAATGAATCGAAGAAAGTAGCTCCGATTCGTGGTGCGACTTGATTAATTGGAAAGCTTCCGTCTAGTTCTCCTGTATCAGGATCAATGACAATCATGCGGTCGTTGGCACTATCATAGCCATATAGTAAATTGGTGATTGGATTAAAAGAGATATCCGTCACTTGTATGTTAGAAGCATTGGAAATGGGGAGGGTAGTGACTGGATAACCACCTGCTTCAAAATCCACAAAAGCCAACAAATTACTTCCTTGAGAAAAACTAGTTCCTATGAAAACCATGAATTTTCCGTCCGCCGTAAAATCAGCGCCATAGAAATTGTGAGAGGAAGGAAGGTTGAGATTGGTGATAAAAGTACCATCACCGCTGGCATCAATTCGATATAGATCGTTATTGTTGGTGTTGATGGAGTAGATAAAGTTGTCAGCAGTCCGATAGCCAATGGCATTAACCACTAAACCGACGTTATTTGGCAATGCGTTGAAAGTTGCATTTCCGTTTACATTAATTTCTACTTTATAGACAGTTGTGTTTCCAGAAGTGGAAGTCAAATAGTAATCACCATTGCACACAAATGGTTGTTGACCTAACAATATATTTGCTGTGCTAAAGAAAAAAAGTACGAGTAACAAATGTGTTCTGGTCATGCTTGTGGTTGAAAATGCAAGATAGCGATTCTAAATTTAGAATATTATTTGAATTCTCGCAAATGCAAATTCATTTTAGCATATAAAGCAGCCATCCAATGCGGGCTTGAAAAGTTGGCGACAAAAGTATCTCCATTTCTGGCATCATTTGGAAATATGTAGACGGGGTAATCTTTTAGCTTCAATCCACTAAAATCAGGTGATTTAACGACTATGTTTGGTTGAAACTTGAGTTGATAGTTCTTTTCTTGGTAGAATTTATTTGGAAAACTTAACAATAAGCCATCGGCTGTTTGTTGTGCATCGAAGATACCGACTGGATAACGTGGATCCAAATTGATAGCACTCGTTTTGGTTTTCTTTCCATCTTCCCAAATTTCTATTAGCTGTTCTTTTTTGAAAATCAGGATTGCGTTTTTCTGGTGAGAAGCAATAGATAGCGTCGAATTCGGCTTAGGATTATAAGGTGGAGTAGTCGAATCATTTGCACAACTGCATAAAAACAGCAATGCAATTAGAAGCAAATGATTCGGACTCATAAAAATGGGTGTTCGTATTTATGTTGTTGTAATATAGTTTGAAATTGAATTATCTATTCATTTAATCCCCAGTTGTAATCCATGAACTTAATTTTACCACCACTTTTTATTTGCACATCAGAATACTTGTTTAGGAAAGCAGTTAAGTCCCCAAAATCTTCTTTATACCAATCGAAAATTTTTGAAACAGTCGCCCCATTTTTATCAATAGCGTTGTATTGACTGTTGTTGATAAATTTCTTCGTTGCAGTTTCAAATTTTTCTTCCAGGTTGGCTGGTGTCCAGGCGGAGTTGCTCAATGGCGGGCAAGACTTTGCAGCACAATTGACCGCAAAATGAATTCGAGGTTCATTAAATTGAGGTCGGATAATATCATTTTCGATATTGTTTAGAGAGTAAGTTTTGTCTCCAATTTTTATCCATTTTCTATCCCACGGTTTTCCTCCATCCAACTTTTGAATAGATGAAATTGGGTAATTATCGACAATTAATTTGATTGTAAAAGCATTATAGGCATTGATCCAATAAGCTAGTTTTTCCTTTTTTGTCCAATCAGAATTTACTGGATTATTTTTCAATTGACTTAAATAATCTTCCAACAAATGGTCATCCGCTTTAAACCCTTTATAATTTACCGTCCCATCAGCAGTAACGTATTTTTTCAACAAATCATTGAAATAATCATGATTCGGTTTGTCATTTTTCCCCCACACTTTTTTGTTAACAATGTCTTTGGTCGCAGTTTCTTTCACTTCCTTTTTTGGAGCGGTGGTCTGACTTGTTTCGGTAGGTGGAGCAGGTTTCGAAGTGGTTTTTGATTCTGGAATAGCAGCTATGGCATCATCCACTTTTGCTTCCACCTTTGCGGCGGTAGTTTCAATTTTATTTTCAATTTTATTTCCTATTTCTTCAGATTTTTTTGAAATATTTTCGACAACTTCATCTGCTTTTTTAGTCACTACATCGGTCGTCTTTTTGATTTCACCAGCTACTTCCTCTTTCCCTTTTTTAAGTATTCCCTTTATTTTATCAGCCACTTTGTCGACAGTTTTATCAATTTTATCATCGCTTGGAACCAATTCATCTGTAGCAGCATCAGCAGCATCGCTACCTTTTGTCAAGACTTTAGAAACTTCATTTGCGACCCCCGTATTTTCGATAGTTGGTGTGGTTGAAGATCCTTTTGCAGTGGCATTGTTTGTTGAAGAATCAGATGCGCAGGAAATAAAAAAGATGGCAAATGCAATGGTAAATAGGACGGTTGACTTTTTCATATTGTAAATTTCTTTTTATGACTATTTGGATTCAAATTCCAATTACAGATTTTGCATAAATATCCTGCAAAAGAAATAAATTTCTAACTTTAATTTTTTCTTGATCTTCATTTTTTCTTGATAAAAAAGAGCTTGCCTTGAGCTTGTCGAAAGGAAGCAAAAAATCAAGGCTTTAAATATTTATCTAAAATTTAAATTGCTCCACGCAAAATATCGAAACTCGCAACACTTTCAGTGGCTCAAACAACGATTTTTTTTCCTCTCTTCGCACTTCTAAATTTCTTTACGATAAATCTTTAAGGCCGAAGCCACCCGCTTCAAAATCCTGCGACTAAATTTTTTATCATTAATAATTTGACAATGCTCTTTAATTACGAGTTACCCACTCTATTCGAAAGAGAATCAATATAAATGTACCTAAAGATAGGTAACCGAATTGACAAAAATATTGTTGTCGTATTTTTTTATAACTGTTGGTTTAAGGACATTTTTAACAAAAGTTTAATCTGGTCAATGATTGAGTAAGTGCTGGTTTTTGTTAGTTGAGATTTCAAACAGACTGAGTGGATGATTGATTGAAATAATTTGATGTCTTTCTCGTTTTAATGGTCTTTGGTTTCGACACTTGATTTGCTTAGATTTATGCAAGAAACAGGTTGAATTTAAACGCCAATTTATCCCTTAAAACTCATTTTTTGGCTTAAATTTACACCTTCGATAAACTACCTATGTCAGTAAAAGTCAATCAGTTAACAAAAATATACGGAAGTCAACGCGCAGTTGACCAGATTTCATTTGAAGCAAAAAAAGGAGAAGTCCTTGGATTTCTTGGACCAAACGGTGCAGGAAAGACGACTACTATGAAGATTTTGACTTGTTTTATTCCACAATCGGAAGGCAGTGCGGAAGTCTGTGGTTTTGATACAGAAAAAAATCCGATTGATGTGCGACATCATATTGGCTATTTGCCAGAGCACAATCCACTTTACAAAAGCATGTACGTGAGAGAGTATTTGCGCTTCTTTGCCAGATTACACAAAATTCGACCAGCCAAAAAACGGATAGATGAGTTGATTGAGATGACTGGTTTGGAATTGGAACAAAAGAAATTAATCGGTGCTTTGTCTAAAGGATATCGGCAGCGGGTTGGGTTGGCGCAAGCGATGTTGCACAATCCGGATGTATTGATTTTGGATGAACCGACTTCTGGTTTGGATCCGAATCAATTGATTGAAATTCGTAGTTTGATAAAACAACTAGGAAAGGAAAAGACCGTTATTTTTTCTACACACATCATGCAAGAGGTGCAGCAATTATGCGATCGGGTATTGATCATCAATCGTGGAAAATTGGTTGCCGATGATCCAATAGCA
This sequence comes from uncultured Saprospiraceae bacterium, assembly GCA_937928575.1. GTDB lineage: Bacteria > Bacteroidota > Bacteroidia > Chitinophagales > Saprospiraceae > CALDGQ01. The sequence continues at coordinate 24,173 of CALFWW010000195.1, forward strand.
GCACTTCAAAATAGAATTTCTAACAAAACAATGGTAACGGTTGAATTCTTGCAAAAAGCAGATGTGGCTAAGTTGAAAAAAATAAATGGGGTAGATGGTGTGAATCCATTAGGAGACCGACAATATGAATTATTTGCAAATGCTGATATCGATTTTAGGAAAGAAGTATTTGATTTTGCAGTGTCCAATCAACTGACTTTATTGGAGATGAAAAAAGAAGTGTCAAGTGTAGAGGATATTTTCACTGAACTAACTTATAAAAGCGAAAAGTGAAACCGGCTATCAACATACTAGTTTTGTTTTTTCTGTTCGTCGGAAATATACTGTTTGCTCAAGAGCAGGAAGTGATGACCAAAAACTATCTTTTTGAAGATGGATTGTATTTATCTTTCGAAGATTTTAAGAATAACCAACCTGTTTACAAATGGGAAGAAGTGAAAGTGAATATTTTTCAAAATCCACTGACATTTACTGCGAAATCAGATCAAATATTCTACATCGAAGAACAAGACAAAAAGTTGGAAAATATTTGGGGATTTAGTTTGGATGGTATCCCATATATAAATTTGAATCTTGAAAATGAAGTGTTAGAACAATTTGCAGGAATGCGGGTGCGAGGGAAAATCTGCTATTATACTTATGAAGAGGAACAACCAAGAACAGCAGCGATTTCAGCATACAATCCATATACGAGAAAGCCGTTCAGGACTTCCGAAGTGTCGATAAAAGAGAGAGTAAAACACGAAATGATGTTGCGGTTGGAAGATGGAATGATTGAAACATTTAAAGTAGAAAATTTTAAGCATTGGATAAAAGATGACCTCCAATTGACCGCAACGTTGACGGATTTACCCAAAGAAGAAGTGGCAGAAAAGTTGTTCAAATGTTTATTGATTTATAATGATCGAAATGAGGTGATGGTCAATAAAACCCAAGCCAAAAATTAAAAGAAAATGATAGGGATTTTCCTCAAGGAAATAAATACGTTTTTTAGTTCACTCATCGGTTATATCGTCATCGGTGTGTTTCTTGTTTTTTTAGGACTGATGATGTGGGTGTTTCCTGATTCTTCATTATTGGAATACAAATTTGCGACACTGGATCAGCTCTTTAGTTTGGCACCCATTATCTTTATGTTTTTGATTCCGGCCATAACGATGCGAACTTTTGCGGAAGAAAATCAAAGTGGAACCATCGAGTTATTGGCCACCCGACCTTTGCGGGATATGGAAATCATTTTGGGGAAATATTTTGCAAGTTTAGCATTAGTTGTTTTTGCATTAATTCCCACGTTGATTTATTACTACACGGTTCATCAATTGGGTGCACCAAAAGGGAATCTCGATTCAGGAGCCATCATGGGATCTTATATCGGGTTGGTGTTCTTAAGTGCAGCCTTTGTGTCCATAGGGATTTTTGCATCCGCATTGACCGACAATCAAATCGTGTCCTTTTTGTTGGCTGTATTTATCTGTTTCTTCTTTTTCTGGGCGTTTAATTTTTTGAGTAAACTACCCATTTTCTTTGGAAAGACAGATGATATAGTCCAAATGATTGGGATTGATTATCACTACAATTCAATCAGTCGTGGGATCATAGATTCTCGGGATATTATATATTTTATTTCACTCATCATCCTGTTCCTGTTAGGTACTTTGACAGTCATGGAACGTAGAAAATGGTAACAAGATAATGGCAAATTCTAAAAAGAAAACAAAGTCAATCGTACAGCTGTTGCTGGTTATCGGAATTTTGATTTTCATCAATATTCTCGCTACTGCTTTTTATGGGAAGGTGGATTTGACAGAAGATAAACGATTTACATTAACGAGTGCGACTCAAGAATTGTTAGGAGACCTAGATGAAGTGGTGTTTGTTAAAGTATTGTTGGATGGGGAATTTCCTGCCGGATTTAAACGTCTACAAACCTCGATACGTGAAGTCTTAGATGATTTTCGATCAGAATCGGGATATATTGAGTATGAATTTGTCAACCCAGGTGAAGGAACCGTTGAAGAAATTAATGCACGTCAACTGCAATTATCCGAATACGGAATCAATCCATTGAATTTATTTACAGGAAGTTCCAATGAAAAAAAAGAACAAGTAATCTACCCGTATGCTATTCTATATTACAAAAATCGTGAGTATGTAGTCAATTTGTTAGAAAATGAAGTGCCTGGAGTGTCTAATGAGGAAATACTAAACAATTCAGTTGCATTATTGGAATATAAATTGGCTAATGCAATTCAAAAATTAAGAAATAATAGAAAACCAGCTGTATTGTTAACCACTGGCCATGGTGAATTGGAACCTATACAAACGAGGGATTTTGAAAAAACTTTACGCCAATTCTATAACACCGGCAGAATTAATTTAGATTCAGTTGTAATTATTGATCCCAAAGTAGATGTGTTGGTGGTAGCCAAACCTACCACTGCATTTTCAGAACAACACAAATTTAAAATTGATCAATACATCATGAATGGTGGGAAAGTGATTTGGCTAATTGATCGGCTAAGGGTTCATTTGGACTTCCTCAGAAATCCTGAAGGTCATGTTGTGCTTGATTATACATTGGATCTAGAAGATTTGCTCTACAAATATGGAGTTAGAGTACAAAATAGTTTAGTGCAAGATATGCATTGTTCCAGGATTCCAGTAACTGTTGGAAAATTGGGGAATGCTCCTCAAATTGAGTTAAGACCATGGGTTTATCATGTAGTTTCAACTCCTCAAAGCAATCATCCTGTTGTAAAGAATTTGGATCGAATAAATTTAATGTTTCCAGGCACTATCGATACCATTAGAACAAAAACACCAATCAAAAAATCAATTTTATTAGAGTCTTCTCCCTATTCGAAATTACAATTTTCACCAGTTAAATTAACTTTAGAATATGCAAGAATAAAACTCGATCCAACCAAATTCAACAAAGGTCCTCAACCAATGGCGGTCATGCTAGAAGGAACCTTCCCATCATTATATGAAAACCGTGTCACGGAAGAAATGAAGGATGGGTTGGCACAAATTAATGTACAAGTAAAAACTAAAAGTGTCGATACCAAAATGTTGGTGGTAGCGGATGGTGATATCATAAAGAATCCGGTAGACCCTAGTCAAGATGCAATTCGACCTTTAGGTTATAATAAATATGAAAATTATCAATTTGCAAACAAGGACTTTCTCGTCAATGCAGTTGAATATATGATGGATAAAAATGGAGTAATTGAAGCGCGCTCCAAAGAAGTAAAATTAAGAATGTTGGATACGGTGAAAGCAACCAAAGAAAAAGGAATGTGGCAGCTAATAAATATCGGATTGCCATTGCTATTCCTACTTGTATTTGGATTGTTATTTAATTTCCTGAGAAAACGGAAATATGCTTCTTGATTTTTAATTGAAAATAATTTTCTCAATTTTAAAAAGCTCTTGAGAAAATATAAGAAAAACAAATTATGAAAAGAATCGCCATACTTTTAGTGTTATTTGCATTGCTTGGTTCAGGGACTGCATGGTATTTGATGAACAAAGAAAATAAACGATCTTTCGATTATTCCGATAAGGATTTTAATGTCGAGGATGTCTCAACGATTCACAAAATTTTCATTGCAGACCGTGGTAAAAAAGCCAATACATTGGTCCGAAAAAAAGATCATTGGGTCATTAATGATAAATATAAAGTGAATCCTAGTTCGATGGAAGCATTGTTAGGTGTGATCGGAAAAGTGAAAGTAAAATTTTTACCAGCCAATGCAATGGAACCTTTGATGGTGAAAAATTTAGCAACACACGGCATAAAAGTAGAGCTTTACAATAAGTCTGATCAAAAATTAAAAGCCTATTACGTTGGCGGTATGACCAATAATGAAGAAGGTACCTATATGATTATGGAAGATGCCGAGCGACCTTATATTACCCACATTCCAGGATGGGTGGGCGGTCTACGTGCCCGATACAAATTGACGGAATTGCAATGGCGGGACAAATCAGTATTCAATGAAAAAATGGAAGATATAACAGAAGTGTCCGTTGAGTATCCATTACAAAAAGATCAATCATTTGTTTTAAAGAAAAATGGGAGGAAATATGAGGTGAACCCATTCTATCCAACTACCCCAAAAATTAAAAAAGAAGTCCATCAAGGTCAAGCACAAGCTTTTTTAATGAACTTTGAAAGCCTAGCAGCAGAATCTTTTGAGAATCAAGTCAGCAAAAAAGACTCGATCAAATCATTGGTCCCGTTCACGATTATTTCACTCAAGAAAAGCGATGGAGCGGAAAAGCAAATCAAACTATTCCCAATTGCTACCTATAAAAATGGTGAATTATTGACTCCTGAACACGTTGTTGGTGCCAATTCTGCTGTTGAAAAATATTGGTGTGACGCAAGTGAAGGAGATTTTATGTTAGTACAACACCTCTTATTCCAGAAGATATTGTGGGGTTATGGATTTTTCTTTGAATAAATGTCCTTATCTTTGTACTTGGTATCCAAACAAAGCGATCAACCGCTGATGTACATTGACCGTTAATCCAAACACGCTATGAACAAGATTATCAAGTGGACCGTATTTTTTTCAATTCCGATTTTACTGGCAACTGCTGTTGCTCCGGAAGCTTGGGGTTTTTTCGGTCATCGCCGAATTAATAGGATGGCTGTATTTACGCTACCTCAGGAAATTTTTGGATTCTACAAAAACAATATCGAATACATTACTGAGCATGCTGTCGATCCCGACAAACGACGCTATGCCACCAAGCATGAGGCGGTTCGTCATTACATAGATTTGGATCATCATGGGGAATTCCCTTTTGATATGGTACCACGACAATGGACCGATATGTTGGTGAAATATACCGATGTTTTTATTGTGGATGATAAATTAGATACAATATTAGTATTTGGAAAAGAGGTGATGGAATATAAAGATGGAGACTTAATTTTAAAAGAACATAACAATGCAATTGTAAATGAAGAAACATACAAAGGTTTCTACAAGTCAGAAATCTTACCGTTATATTATGAGGATGAATGGATTATTGATTGTGATGAATTGACTAAAGTGTTGCAATATGCCGGTGTCAACATCAAATGTACCAGTGCATTTGGAATAGATCAATTTTCAGGATATGGAATTGTGCCTTATCACTTGGAGAATATGCAACGAAGATTGACAAAAGCATTTGAAGCAAAAGATCCAACAAGGATTTTACAATTGTCGGCAGAGATGGGGCATTATATCGGTGATGCGCATGTCCCTTTGCATACGACAGAAAATTACAATGGCCAAATGACGGGGCAAAATGGGATTCATGGTTTTTGGGAAAGTAGAATCCCAGAATTATTTGCCGATGAAGAGTATGATTATTTTGTTGGACAAGCCGAGTACATCAGCAATCCAAATGAGTATTATTGGGATATTGTTCTGACCAGTCATGAATATGTTGACAGCTTGTTGGCAATCGAAAAAGAATTAAGCCTAACCTTTCCGCAAGATCAACAGTTTTGTTTTGAAAACAGAAATGAGCGAACGGTGCGTTTACAATGTGCAGCATATACAAGAGCGTACAGTAATTTGCTGGATGGACAGGTAGAGGACAGAATGCAGGCTTCCATATTAGCAGTGGGCTCTTCTTGGTACACTGCGTGGGTCGATGCAGGACAACCTAGTATCCAATCAATTTTAAAGGAAGGTGTATCGGAAGCTGCGAAAGAGGAACATAAAAAATTGGAGGCAGAATTTAAGAAAGGAGAGTCAAAAGGACGCGCGCATGGACAATAAATAGCTGAAATTATCAATGCTTATCGTGCTCATATAACATCATACCTACAAATTCTCAAGAAAACAATTATCCATACCGTTTTATTTATTAATTTAAAACACCTGCTGTAGGTGAAACAGTTACTGCTATGAAAGAATCAAGATTACGAAGTTTATTGAAAGGTTTAACTTGGAGAATTATTGCAACTTCCACTATCATTGCAATTGCATATTTCAAGACAGGAGATGTATCACTTGCACTTGAAATAGGTTTTATCGAATTCTTTATCAAATTGTTGTTATACTATTTGCATGAAAGAGCTTGGCAGGGATTACCAGTAGGTTCTGTAAGGAAATTGTTTAAGCGGAAGTAGATCGTAAATTAACAAAAAGAATACGTTTTTTTAAGACATAGATCACAAAGAGACATAGCTTCACATAGCTCTTGTTTCGTAAGTTTTTCTATGCGTATTCGCGAAACAAGAACTATGTGTGTCTATGTAGCTGATGTGCTCTATGTGTTGTAAGTTCTCTCTGGTTAAATATTGCTAATCATCCAACAACTGCGTTTTTCCCAACGGTAGTTTATCCAAAAAATCATTGTAATAAGTTTCTGTGATACTGATGTATTTATTTTTTGGGGCGCAAATTAATTCTACAGTACGGTCACCTTTATGGATTGATTTGATTCTATTGGTGTTGATAACATTACTTCTACTGATTTTGAAAAACGAAGTAGGGAAAATAGTGATTAATTTTGCTAGTGTATAATCGACTTCATATAATTTTTCATCCATAACGATGATGGATTTTCCACCCCCAGCTGCTTCTAGGTAAGCGATTTTATTGAACTCGAATTTGATGAGACCGCCTTGATAATTTAAAAAAGTGTGCGTATAAATATTTTGTTTAGAATCGCGCTTATTTCCACTATTTAGTTTAGCGGCAATCACTGCATCAATGGCTTTTCTGAATTTAACTTCCCAATTATCAGCAAATGGTTTTAATATATATTGCAAAACATAACTTCTGTAATCATTGAGAGCGGTCATTACATAGTCGGGATAACCGGTCGCACAAATGATATAGGGAATGGGTAAATTATTTCTTTTCAGTCGATCTAACAGCTGAAATGCTTCACCGCCAATCAAGCGGATATCCATAAATGCGACATCCGGTTGCTGTTTGGCTAGCAGATAAAAAGCATCGTCAATAGTAGCAGCTTCTCCTATGATTTGCAGTTCAGGAAATGTTTGCAATTTTTCAACAATCCAATTACGAATATCGTCTTCGTCTTCTAGTACTATGCATTGTAAGAATGAGTTTTTCATATCTTGTAGTTGTAGTTTTTTGGAATTTTGACAATCACTTTTGTTCCAAAAGGAATACCATACTCATCGGTATAAATATCATCAATAAATTCTTGTGTTAATTTGAGTTTGTTTTTTTTATTGTATATTTCCATCAATTCTTCCAACATCGCCAATCCGTTTTGAGTCCCATGCGAACCAATTTTTTCAGCTGCTTTTCTACCCACACCATTGTCGGAGATGTTGAAAAAAACATAGTCAGTATCATCATTACATGTGACAGTTACTTTACCACCTTGAGCCTTATTTCTAATTCCATGTTCAATTGCATTTTCAATATGAATTTGCAGCATCAATAATGGGATGTATACATTATTTAAATGTTTTAGGCTGTTTATTGTTGGGATTTCATAAACTAACTTTTCTTTAAAGCGAATTTTTTGGATGTACAGATAATTTTCAGAAAGTTTCAATTCATCTTGCAAGGGGTGAAATACTTTTTGAGTTCTACTATTTTGGAAGACAGTACTAATATTTTCTGATAATTTACCAACAACACGTACTGCCTCCTCGTCATGGTTTTTGTCCAACCTAATTTGCAGCCACTGTAATGCATTATTGATAAAATGAGGATTTAATTGATTTACAATGGTCTGGATTTGAAGTGCCTCTTTTTCTTTTGTTATTGCATTGATTGCTCTTTCATTGGCTTGTAATTTCTGTTCTCTCAGACTGTAATTGACACCAAAGCCGAATAAAAGCAAACAGGCAATTAGAAAAAATATAGGCTCCTGATAAATTGCTTTTTCAATTGTAAAGTCGAAATCTGCGGGAGGAGATTGATACCCATTTCTTTCGGCAATCACTTCAAATTGATAATCTCCAACGGAAAGATTGTAAAAGTTGACATAATCTGTACTAATTAGTTTTGACCAATCATCTGTTGGGTGCAAGCGATATCGATAGTTGATACTTCCGATGATATCATTGTTAGTTTCAGTTTGAAATTTTAATGTTATATTTCGTTCTGAAGATCCCATCGACAGCGGCGAAGACAGATCGTTGACTTCCGTTTCACCCACGAAAACGTGATTAATTTCGACATTTGGAACGCTACTGAAATTGGTATTATTTTGATGGGGCGTGTGCCGAATGACTCCATTGGCGGCCATCATCCAAATATCTTTTCGGTGATCAATCCATATCCCATTTTGAACGATACCGCCTGCTTGGTGTCCGTTTTCGTCTGTAAATGATTGAATATCTAACTGGCGAGGATTGTCATACCAACTATCTAAATTAATCAAGAAATAGCCAATACCGTTGCCAACGATCAGCGTGCTGTCATTATAAATTTTGCAAACCTGTACAATTGAATTGCCCGTATAATTAATTGCAACAGGTTCTAATTTTTTTTGAAAATCTATAGTTGGGTTTAAATTGTGTTCTGAATAGTTGAAAAAGCAAAGGCCGTTATCTGTACCTAACCATATGTTGCCGTATTTATCCATGTCTATACTTTGGACTCCATAATTATTCGGATCTTTTTCTTTTATCCAATTGTACACCTTGTCTTCTTTAGGAAAATATATGGCCAATCCTTGACTGCCTCTTCCCATCCAATAATTCCCTTGAGTGTCTTCAGTTGCCGTAACCACATTCAATAATTCCAGCCCTTTTTTCTGATCGATTCGTTTCCAATCAGAATGACTATTTCCATTTTTATTGTTAGGTAAAATCCAAAGTCCTTCTTTTTGACTTCCAAACATGAGTTCACCTTTGTTATTTCGGTTTAAGTAAAATCCCAATTTTTTGTCAGCCAAAAATGTTGATTCTTCAGCGCCATTAAATTTCAAGATGCCATTCAGTGTAGTGAAGTATAAATTACCTTCCTTATCGGACTCGTTGCCATCCATGAAAATTTGCTCTTTTAATATTTTATCTTTTGTTGCTTTCAGAAAGGTGCCATCGTAACTAACAAGTTGTTTGCTATAGGAGCCAAACCAGATTTTATGATCTCCTGTTTGACCAACTGACCAAGCTTCAGCAGGCATTCCTTGAAAACCGGTTGGGATCCAATGTTGGTTGGGGAATAATCGAACCTCCGTTGATCCATTACAATACCAATAAGTTCCTGCATTGTCCTTGGCGATTATACCAATTGATTTATCTTCAGAAAATAACAAGGTATTTACTGTTTCAAAAGTTTTAGTATCGTATTCAGCGAGCAAGTAACTATTTTCAAATTCAGGATTTAGGACTTTCCAGAGCCCTATAATGGTTTCCTTTGTATCTTGATTTAGATAATAATGATGAATAGACCATTTAAAAAATTGTAAATCTAGGTCATCATTTGGAGGACCATATTGTTTGAGTTTTGGTGCTTTTATTTGTAGATTTCTTTTCTCATCTTTCAAGAATAGCTTTCCGTTTTTCAAATAGCTTATGGCAAATTTGCCCTGCTTTCTATGGAATATAGCATTATATAAAACGCTTGGCTTCTTCAAGTCTTCAATGATATTGACGGTCTGAGCTTTCCTGTCAATCGTTTGCATCTTATTAGATTTGGTAAAATAAACGATTAGGTAGTCACCATTACTATCATTTATTAAATAAATCCATTTGTTAGCTTGCTTTAATCTAGCTAGTCCTCTTTTCAAATGATCGGGTTCAAAAAAGGGAATACCATCCTGTCGAAAAGTTTTACTTTCAAAGTCAAAAGGATACATCCATATTTGATTGGTGCTATCTCTTTTCCAAGTAAGTATTTCTTTTGTTACATTATTGTATCTAAAGAGTGGGATATTGGTCGTAAAAGGAAATGGGTATTGGTCTTTCCCCAATGAATCCAAATTTGAAGAAGGCATTACATATTGCGTGAATGAATTGTTGATATATCTGGAGAGTCCTTTTTCATAGCTGTGAGAAATCCAAATACCTCCTTCTTTGTCTTCAAAAATGGGCGTACCCCATGTATACAGCAATCCATCTTTTTCAGTAAAGTTGGTCCATTTTTTTCCATCAAACATATTGATACCGCCTCCTCTTGAATCCACCCACAATTTGCCTCTTGAGTCAACCATAGAGTAGTTGTAGGGCTGATTGATTCCATCTTTGAAGGAATAAGTTTGTTTTCCGCAATATTGAGCAGCCATTTTGCCGGAAAGCAATAGCAGCAGAAATACAATAAAATGGAGTTTTTTATGCAACGTTAATAGTTTGTTTTATAAAAGCAGGTGTGAGGCAAAATGTGAAATTCCCTTGTGAACAAGTATTAAATGGCTTTGAACTGTCCTGATTTCCTTACAATTGATTGTTAGAAAAATAGGTTTCGTGCCAAAAAATCACCATCTCATAAGCCAAAATCAGGTTTTGGTGACAATTTCTTCATTCTTATGACTACTAATATATATCTTTCTAACAAGGTAGAGTAATAATTAGGCTTGTTTTACAATTGCTATAAAAAGTGTCATACCCAAATATGATATCTTTTTAGGTTTTACAACTTTAATAACTAACTTGACAAATACCCTTTATGACACTACTTAAAAAACTTCCGGGAGAGCACCATTTACACCTAGAAAAACAATTCATTTACAAAAACTTCTTTTTTGTAAAAAAGAATAATCGAAATATTCGGATCAAGGTCGATGATATTCAGTGGGTAAAAGCGGACGGTTCGAGCATAAAGATAACCTATTCAACAGGTAGCGTGATAACTTTTGCAAATCTTAGGAGTTTTGAAAAACAGATTCAACATCCCAATTTGGTACGCGTTCATCGCTCCTACATGGTCAATTTGATAAATATAAATGCATTTGATGACCAGTATTTGTACATTTTGCACAACAATATGGAAAAAAAAGTTCCCTTAGGGCGTACTTATCGGAAGGCAGTCTTAAAACCCTTTAATCAATTAAAAGCAGATTAGTTAAAAGTACAGTTTATGTATTATAACATCCTTTTATAACCCCAACACCCCCTAACAACCAGAATAGCGGTCAAATTACCTGAAGTAATTTGGCTGTTTTCTTTTTTTTAGCTTTCAAGGTATTTCGCGCTTATTTCTGTCTTTCCTTAATTGGTAATAAAAGAGCTGAACGCGTAAAATTTTCTCTTTCAATACGGTTATTTTAGAGTTCATTTTGTATTACATTTGTGCTATGAAAAAATCGGAGACACCTAAAATTCCCTATCAAAAAGAAGCACAACACAATGAAGTAGCCTACGATGGTGGACCGGTAGGTACTGCTATCCGTGGCATGGCGATGGGGATGGCGGAAGTTATTCCAGGAGTTTCCGGTGGAACCATCGCCTTCATTACAGGTATTTATGAAAAACTATTAAACACTATCAAAGCATTTAGTCCGTCCTTAATTTCTGATTTTAAAATCGGTGGAGTAAAAGGAGTCTGGTCAACAATCAATGGCAATTTTTTAGTCTTTTTACTAGGTGGCATGGTGGCTGGAATTGTAGTGGGAATTTTTGGAATTACTTATCTATTAGAGACTTATCCCCCAGCAGTTTGGGCATTTTTCTTTGGACTGATTATCGCATCTGCCATTTATATTGGTAGGCAAATTGGGAAATGGAGAATTTCGGAAGTGATTTGTTTGATTATTGGTGCAATTGTAGCATATGGCATAACAATCATCACACCAGCAAGCGGTTCTGAGTCTTTATTTTTTGTGTTTATCTCAGGAGTAATTTCCATATCGGCCTTGATTTTACCAGGAATATCTGGATCTTTTATTTTACTCTTAATGGGGATGTACACCTACATAATCAGTGAAACAATTAAACCAGCACTTTCAACACTGGCGCCAGATAAATTATTGGTCATGGGTGTTTTTGCAATCGGATGTCTAGTTGGATTGATGACTTTATCCCGTGTCTTATCCTGGACTTTTAAAAACTACAGAAATATAACTTTAGCATTATTGACAGGTTTTATGATTGGGTCGCTCAATAAAATCTGGCCTTGGCGAAATCCAATTGAATGGTTGCGTGATGAAGCAGGGAAAATTATTTTGGATGATGACGGAAGCAAAAAGAAAATCCTTCTGGAGGAGAATGTTTTCCCCGCAGGATATGAGGGAGACCCAATGACGATAGCTGTTGTTGTCATGATGATTATAGGATTTATATCTGTTTTCTTGATTGAAAAATTAGGGAAGCATTGATGCCAAATTTAAAAAAACGATATGGACTCATCGGTTATCCTTTAGGTCATTCTTTCTCGAAAAATTATTTTGCTGAAAAATTTGCAAAAGAAAATATTTCCGGCAACACTTACGAAAATTTCCCACTCGAAAATATCGATGCTTTTCCAGCATTAATAAAAAACAATCCTAATCTCTCCGGATTAAATGTAACCATTCCATACAAGGAAAAAGTAATTCCATTTTTAGATGAATTGAAGGGGGCAGCGAAAACAATTGCTGCTGTGAATACGATCCAATTCAAAGCAGGAAAATTGATAGGACACAATACAGATGTTATCGGATTCGAATCTGCGTTAGCTGATTTTTTTAGTAAAAGTGGAATTTCGCCAAAGCATGCATTGATACTTGGGACAGGAGGAGCAGCCAAAGCAATCGCGTATGTATTGGATAAAAAGGAGATTAAGTATGACTATGTTTCCAGAAAAAAAGGAGCTAATAAGTTGACTTATGAGGCATTAGATCGTCCTAAGATAGAAGAAATACAGCTAATTGTAAATACAACACCACTTGGGACTTTTCCAGATATTCACCGATGTCCACCATTGTCATATAACCAATTAAGTGCTAAACATTTACTCTTTGATCTTGTTTACAATCCTGAAAAAACTGTATTTTTGAAAATGGGTGAATCACAAAAGTGTGCAATCCAAAATGGTTTTCGGATGTTGGAATTGCAGGCGGAAGCTTCCTACAAGATCTGGCAGCAGTCCTGAAAATATATACACCTAAAGTATGGAAAATACTATGACTAAACCTACGCAAGTTAACTTTTCGAATAGTGAAGTAGCTTTTGCTTATAAATCTGACAAAGCGCTTAAACACGCAGCCCGCATCTTCAAACTGATGAATAAAAAGTGGTTAGTAAATAGTGGATCCAAAGTTGGATTAGCTGCTTTCAAACTACGCCTACCAGTAGTCAATAAACTTGTAAAATCAACTGTATTCGATTTGTTTGTTGGAGGTCAAACCTTGTTAGAATGTCAAGCAACAATCGATAAATTATATAAATTCAACGTGCAAACCATACTAGATTACGGAGCTGAAGCAAAAGAATCAGAATTGGATTTTAATAAAACAATGAATGAGACGATCCGTGCCATTGAATTTGCAAATACCAATGAAAGCACACCGGTTATTAGTACCAAGATCACGGGTCTTGGAAGGTTTGGCTTGTTGGAGTCGTTACAGAAAAAGATCCCCTTTACAAAAATTACAAAACTAGAATATAGGAATATATTAAAACGCTTAGATACGATTTGCTATACGGCACATGCAAAAGACGTAGGTGTATATTTTGATGCAGAAGAGACATGGATTCAAGATATCATCGATCACTTAGTTCGCGTGATGATGAAAAGATACAATAAAGAAAAAGTGATTGTCTATAACACTTTTCAAATGTATCGAAAAGATCGATTGCAATTTTTAATCGATTCTCACCAATTGGCTAAAAAGGATGGCTATCTTTTAGGTGCCAAAATTGTACGTGGAGCCTACATGGAAAAAGAACGTGTGCGTGCTGTTGCAAAGAACTATGCTTCACCTATTAATGATAGTAAAGCGGCTACAGATGATTTGTATAATACGGCCATTAAATTCTGTATAGAAAATTATAAAGAGATTGCTTTCTGCAATGCCACACATAATGCACACAGTAGTATGATGCTCGTTGATTTGATCGAAAAGAAAGGAATTGATCCGAAGCATCCACATATTTCATTCTGTCAACTTTATGGGATGAGTGACAATATATCTTTCAATCTTGCCAATGCTGGATTCAATGTAGCGAAGTATGTGCCATATGGGCAAGTCGCTGAAGTGATGCCTTACCTAATCCGTCGAGCGCAAGAAAATTCAGCAGTGGCCGGAGAAATGAGTAGGGAATATAAGCAAGTGATAGAAGAGATGCGGAGGAGAGGACTTCGGTAATCGTGTTTACTATAAATATGTCCGCTTTTCTACTCAACTATTTTCGATAATTTACGTTTCAAAGATATGTTTAACTTGAAAGAATATTGGGATACATTTGTCAACGGATATGTAGGCTACGGTCATTACTTGTGGCATGAGGTAACACACCCTTCTATGACCAATTATTTTTATTGGTTGCTAGCAGTTTCTTTCTTTTTCTTTTTTGTGGAAGTTGCTGCTCCTTGGCGAAAAGATCAGCCAGTCTTGCGAAAAGATTTTTGGATGGATTTCTTCTACATGTTTTTCAACTTCTTTTTATTCTCCCTCATTATTTACAATGCGGCTTCAAGTGTCATTGTTGAGTTATTCAATGATATCATTTTATATTTTACCAATTTCGATTTACAAAGCCAAAATCCAATGCAATATTGGCCCATGTGGGCGATTTTATTAACAGGATTTGTAGTGCGAGATTTTGTGCAGTGGTGGGTACATCGTTTGCTACACAAATTCCCTTTTTTGTGGGAGTTTCACAAAGTACATCATTCTGTTGAGGAGATGGGATTTGCTGCGCACTTGCGGTATCACTGGATGGAAAATGTGGTGTATCGGACACTGGAATACATCCCATTGGCATTGATGGGGATTGGGTTGCATGACTTTTTTGTGATTCATATTTTCACCTTAGCCGTTGGTCATTACAATCATTCAAATATTTCAGTCAATGGTTTCGTGACGGGCGGTGTTTTAGGTTTCTTGATTGGAATCGTTCTAGGGTTTAGTATTTTTGATGTCCAAGTATTTGAACATTTCAATATTTTCCAGAAGTTCGGAGTACTGGGCGCATCTGTATTGTTAGGTTCTGTGGTTTTTGGACCTTTCATGAAGTATATATTTAATTCACCTGAAATGCATATCTGGCATCATTCCTACGAGCTACCCGCTGATCGACAGTCAGGGATTAATTTCGGATTAACCTTAGCGATATGGGATTATATTTTCGGTACTGCTCATATTCCATTTGAAGGTAGAGATATCAAATTAGGTTTTCCAGAGATGGAGCAGTATCCAAAGGATTTTATAACACAGAATTTACATATGCGGAAGAAAGATTAATTTCCTCATATTCTCCTCGTTATTTTCAAGTAAATTTACTTAAATTTATTGGCTAAGGACAATATCAACAATAAAAGCCCGCTTCCCAATCCGGTAATGATACTGATGAGCGATAAACCTTTCCATCGATTGTTATTTTTCCTCAATAATTTCCTTGTGACCAATGCTAAGAGAACACCGCTCATAACCATGACCATTCCAAAAATGATATTGATCCAAATAGAAGCTCCAAGTCCTCCGACCGTCAGAATCAATCCTAAAATAATAGCAGGATGGGTTTTTGCATTTTCAAAGGCAAGCGCGGCCTTGATTTTTTTGATAGGTTGTTTAAAGTAAACTTCTTTGCCATCCGTAGAAGTGACACTTTCTATCAAATCCAAGTTGACTTCGGATACTTCATCAATTTCTGAATTGCATTTTTTGTAAACAACGGAATTATCGTTTATCTGTACTTGATAACCTTTGTGAACCTGACGATTCTTTAAGTTAATATTCAAGCATTTTTTTAAATCAGGCGGAAAAGCAATGTTAGTTTCTTGCTTTTTTAATTTCTTTGCGACCCAAGCGTCTAGAAGCCGATCTTTTAATGTAAGCTTTTGCGAATTGTTTTCTTTTATGGCGATAGATTCTCTCGAAGAATGAACGGCAATGGCTTGATTGAAGGAACTTGTTAATAAGCATATAATAATAAATAAGTTTCTGATAGACATGGTTTCATTAGTCTTTAAGATGATGGATTATTGCATTTGGAGTTATTTATAAGATGTAAACTTATTGGTCGAAATGAAATACCCTGATACGGTTAAATATTGGAAACGGAAGGGGATGCCAAATTTAATTTTGTAAAATACAGGAGTTGCTTTTTATCAAATTAAATGTTTTGTGAATGTATTGTTGTGTTTCTTTTTTTACCATAAAAAGATATTTAAGGACACGAAAGGAGGACGTTTTTATCGTGAATTTTCTCACACAGAAAGCACAGATAGCGCAGATGAGTACGTATTTAGGTTCGTTCAGATGTCGCTGAATTCACAGATGTGCTCGTGAATCTTAGGATGTATTTTTACAAACTTTTACAAGCATGTTGCACGTTAAAAACATATAGCTCTTGTTTGGTGTTTTGTGCCTGCCAGCATAGGCAGGTTAAAATACGTGCTCATTTTGTTTGTAAATCTGAGCTCTATGCGCTAATGTGGTAAAAAATATCAGCGCAACCCACCAACAGCATCTCTCAACTCCTTACAAAAAATAACACCCCGATGTCCAGTGTTTGGAAGTAAAATAGATTGGATCAAATCAGGTTTGACCGCTTTCAATTGGTCATCCGAATCTTGTGGAATCAACGTATCGTCCAATCCATGAATCATGGTCACCGGACATTTTACATTTTCAAGATGTTTTTTATTAGAGAATTTATATTTGAAAAGAAAATCAGGAATGAAAGGTAAAAACTTATTTTTCATTTGAATCAAACTAACATATGGAGCGACCATAATCAGGTGTTCAGGATTGTTGACACTTGCCAGATAGGAGGCCATTCCAGTACCCAAAGAATAGCCAGCCACCACTATTTTATTTTCATCATAGTGTTTTTTCAAATAGTCATAAGCTACTTGTACGTCATCAAACATTTGCTGTTCAGAATAATTTTGGCCATCGCTTTTACCAAATCCGCGATAATCCAACAATAAAATATCGTACCCTTGTCCAGCCATTGTTTTTGCTTGACCGATGCACCTTCTTATGTTTCCTTTTTGTCCGTGTAGGTAAAGAATGGCACCGA
This sequence comes from uncultured Saprospiraceae bacterium, assembly GCA_937928575.1. Taxonomy (GTDB): domain Bacteria; phylum Bacteroidota; class Bacteroidia; order Chitinophagales; family Saprospiraceae; genus CALDGQ01. Next base: position 41,283 of record CALFWW010000195.1, read on the forward strand.
CCGGGTTTTTATCTTTCATCAATAAACAACTCAATTCTACATCGTCAGTTACAGGGATCTTCACTTCTAGACCAGTTCGAAATTGGTGGTCAGCAGAGAGTTCATGTGGATTGAATAAAATAGCTTCTTGCGTAAAATATAACACGGTACAACCTAAGATGTACAAAATGGCTATGACTACAAAAAAAGATTTTAATAGTTTCATATTGGATTAAAAAATTAACGTGTTGATTTCTGTTGGACAAAATACATATCAACATCCCCCTTATTCTTAGCTGTAATTTTGCCCCGATGAAGACAACTAAAATGCTCCTTAACAATCTGATAAGTAGTCTCTGAAATATTGACTTTTCCTACTTCACCTTCCGATTCCATTCGTGCGGCAGTATTCACAGAGTCGCCCCAAATATCGAAAGCAAATTTTTTGATACCTACCACTCCCGATACCACTGGACCTGTGTGAATACCAATTCGTGCTTTGGTAAATGCTCTTTTGTCTACACCATTTTTATTAGCAAGAATAGATAGGAATTGTTGTATTTCCAACGCTGCTTTCACGGTATCAATTGCAGCCTGATGGTTATTTTTTTCAATACCTCCGACACACATGTAAGAATCGCCAATGGTTTTAATTTTTTCCAATTGATATTTCTCAATGATCAAATCGAACTCTTTAAAGCAAAAATCAATTTCACTAACCAGTTCTTCCGGGTCTAACTGTTCTGCAATGACAGAAAAATCTTTAAAATCTGAGAATAATACAGAAACAGAATCATGTTTTTTGGCGATTGCTTTTCCAAATTGTTTTAATTCTTCAGCGGTTTCAGCAGGTAAAATATTGAGTAATAAATCGTCCGACTTTTGCTTTTCGATTTGTAATTCGCTGGTACGACTATTGACCAGGCGTTCCAATTTCTTTTCTCTTTGTTGAATCATATAAATTCGATATCTAAAAAATGAGTAAAAAGAAATTAGCGCAAATAAAAATGCAGTGGTAAGAAACCACCAAGTTTTGTAGAAAGCTTCTTTTATGGTCACAGGTATGGACAACTCATTTTTATTCCACTTTTCATTTCCAGTTGCACCTCGGACTCTAAAAGTATATTCACCAGCCGGTATATTATTGAATCTTGCAGTTGTCATGTTAGAAGAAGTAGACCAGTCTGGATCAAAGCCATCTAATTTATAGCTGTACTGATTTCCTTTTGGATTTTTGTAATCTGCCAATGCGAAATTAAAAGTGAAAAAACGATCTGCATTTTCTAATTCAAGTTTCTCTTTTTGAGTACCTGAAGGGAAGAGGGTGTGTAAGCTGTCATCTCTTGCATTGAATTTTGAAAATGAGGTAAAAAGCAATTTGGCTTCTTTTTGTGATGTATTTTGCTTGTGAAAATGTTTGGGTAAAAACGAAGTAACACCATTCAGACCTCCAAAATACATCCGACCTTCATTGGATTGATAGCAAGCGATTCGATTAAATTCATTGGAAGGCAATCCATCTTTGTCTGTGAAATTTGTAAATGAGTTGTTTGAAATAGCGTATCGAGATAAGCCATTGTCTGTACTCACCCAAATACAACTATCCGCTTCTGACAACAAACCATTGATAAAATTATTTGGCAATCCGTTTTCCATAGTAAAATGAGAAACCGTATTCTTATTTAAGTTGACTTTATTTAAACCATTTGCAGTTGCCAACCAGAGATTTCCTAGTTTATCTTCATGTATATTTAGAATTCTGTTGTGGCTGATTTTCGGATCATTCGTAGAATTTAAATGAGTGATATTTTGATTACGATTCAGAATGTAGATACCATTTGTTTGGGTGCCAACATAAATGTTTCCAGATATTTTTCCGGCATGCAAGAAATTGATTTCATTATCTATTAGTGGGAATATCTTTTTTGGGTCCTTATACAGTTTCGTCTTGTTACTATTTGGATCATGCTGATATAGTTTATTTTCAAACCCAAACCAAATTAAATCCTCCTGGAAAATACATACACCTTTATCAATTAAGCTTCTTTTAAACAATGTATCTACGCGATTGGTATTTAAATCAATCCGGAGACCATTTCCAGTATACAATGCATTTTGATGATATAACAAACCAAAAGGAAGATTGGAAAATTTATGTTTTAGTAGGAGCGGGGTAAGTTCATTGGTTGTGGTATTTAATTGATGAATCGCATTGTAGTAGCTAAAGTAGATATTTCCATCGTCATCACCCGTAATGCCTCTGATGCTACAAAATCCGTTAAAGCAATTCTCATTTCCACCGGACAAATAATTTTTAAAAGCATTATCAGAACGTACTATTTTAATGGCACCAAAATCGGAGGCCAACCAAATAACACCTTGATTGTCTTGGAAAATTTGTCGAAAATAAGAGGTGTTCTTAGTAAGTGATTTTAAATTTTTGGAAAAATCTAACAATTTGTTTTCAGATTGATTGTAAAGCCATAATATTCCATTTCCTGCAATCCATATGTTCCCGTTGGATTCTACCAGAAAAGAGGAAGCAGAGGTGCTTAATTGAAGCTCATTATTCAGTTTATGAGCGACAAAATCATCATTACCACCTGATTTATAAAAAATAGCTCCTTTGTTGGTCAATGCCCAGACGGTCTCATCATTCGTCGTTTGCAAAGCGGTGATAGCATGTTTTGAAGGGATAGAAAACGAGTTGATTTTCTGCATCTGCTCATTTAATTGCAGAATGGTGTGGTCATTTTTAGCTAAATAGAAATCATTCCCTTGTTGTGTAATTTTTAGATTGGCAAATTTCCCTTCGAATGCTAATTGATTTTCCAGATTTCCCTTTTCATTTCTTTTGATTAAAATTGCGGAGTTCAATTCATTCAACCAAGTACTTGACCACATGTTGTTGGAATTGTCAATAAATATATTATCCAAACCAAAGGAAGTATTTTTCAATATGGATAAACTATCGGCAGCAATTAATTCATGAGATTTTTCAAAAGGATTTAAAATACAAGTGCGGTTTGGACTCGCTAGATAAATCAGGCCATCCTTGTCAATTGCCATTTTGTTGATAAAGTCAAAGGGGATCTTGTTTTGTTTTGAATTGGTAGAATATTGCACAAAATTGATTCCGTCAAATTTATTGAGACCATTGATGGTTGCAATCCAGATAAAACCGCTTGGATCTTGCTGAATATTATAGATATTTCGATGTGTCAGCCCATCTTCAAATCCATAGACTTCAAACTGGTAATCATCAAATTGAGCGGTCATCGTATTTGCCCCAAACAACCATAAACTCAGAAATAGAAACCTCTTTAACATAATTTTCGACACATTTTGCATTGGAAATGTACTGAAAATTTGAGACAACTTTGAGATAACATTTTCATATTCAAGCGGATGACTAATAATTTCAAAATGAATAGCCAATTAATTTTTTATAACTAAAATGTGGTGCTATATTGCAGTTTATTCCGAACTGAAAAATGAAACAATTTTGAGCTTGAAAGACAATGAAAAAGGCAATCTTGACGAAGAAAAAAAAGTCTCGCTCGTGACGAATGAAGAGGGAGTAGAGCAAGATGTGGAAGAAGAAAAGAAAGAACAGGCGATTGGAAAGAAATTGTACGATTATCAGGTTGAGAATATCAAGCAGATTTTTGAACGTTTCCAGAGCTGTCCGCCTAATTACAAACTGCTGTATCAACTTCCGACTGGTGGTGGTAAAACCGTTATTTTCTCCGAAATCGCAAGACGTTACATCGAGGAGCAGAAAAAGAAAGTCTTAATACTTACCCATCGTATTGAATTGTGTGGGCAAACTTCGCGAATGTTGAATGAATTCAATGTCAGTAATATGATCATTGATAGCAAGGTCAAAGAGCTACCACCGAATCACAATTTCACTTGTTTTGTTGCAATGGTTGAAACATTGAATAATCGACTCAACGATGAGAAAGTGGATGTTAGTGATGTTGGTTTGGTCATTATTGATGAAGCGCACAACAACTCATTTCGAAAATTATTCAAGTTTTTTCAAAATTCGTTTCTGCTAGGTGTAACCGCGACTCCATTAAGTTCTAACATTACATTGCCGATGAAAGATTCTTATCAAGAATTGATTGTAGGTAGTGCGATTATGGATTTGGTGACAAAAGGATTCCTTGCAAAAGCAGAGACCTATATATATGATGTGGGTTTAGGATCTTTGAAAATTGGAATGAATGGCGATTATACAGTACGTTCTTCTGAGATTTTGTATTCCAATTCTGTGATGCAAGGCAAGTTGTTGATGGCTTATACGCAAAGAGCAAAAGGAAAAAAGACCTTGATTTTCAACAACGGTATCAATACGTCTCGCCAGGTTTATGAAACCATGAAGGGTGCTGGTTATGATGTTCGTCATTTGGATAATACGCATAGCAAGCAACAGCGAAAAGAAATTCTTGCATGGTTTAAGGAAAAGAAAGACGCGATTTTGACATCTGTCGGTATCTTAACCACAGGATTTGATGAACCAACCGTTGAGACGATAATTATCAATCGGGCGACCCGATCTTTGAGTTTGTATTTTCAGATGATTGGTAGAGGTTCAAGAGTTTTGCCAGAAAAAGATAAATTTGATGTAATTGATTTGGGTAACAATGTTGCCCGTTTTGGACTATGGTCTGCACCCGTTGATTGGCAACGGATTTTCAGATACCCTAATCTTTATCTTGATAACTTGATAAGTGATGAAGATATTGAACGAAAATTCCGATATGTATTTACGGATGAACAATTGGAGAAATTCAAAAATACGGAAGTCGTTACATTTGATGTGGAAGCTTCTAACAAGGAAGTTGCGGCAAGTGGAATGAAGTCGTCCGAAACCATTCGCCGATCTATCGAGCAACATGCCAATATGGTCATTGAAAATGCAGCCGACATCTATGATGCCTTGGATTTGATAAGAATTTTGGAGGATGACATCGCTGATCGGGTTCGTAGATATTGTTACTGCATCACTAACACGACTCGAAGTTACCGTGAATGGCTACATGATGATTACAAGAAGCGATTGAAATCTGAGGTTAGTCGGAAGTTGTAATTGCGTGACTGTTCGCTGATTTTTCGGATCAATTCTGTATATTAGTCCTATTATGAGTACCCTGGAATCACATAAAGCTATCACAGATGTTTCCAATCTTAAGGTGGCTTATCCAACCATCTTTTTGACTGTTATTTCCTTATCTATATTTATAGGTACTAGTTGGTTTGCCATTCAAGGTAAGTTGGGTATGGGATGGGCAATATTCATCAATTCGATTTTCGCGTACATCTTGTTTACACCGATGCATGAGGCTGGCCATTTAAATATTTCTGGAAATAAAAAATCTTTGCGTTGGGCAGATGAAGTGATTGGTTGGTTATCGGGTGTTCCGTTATTTGCTCCATTTTACATTTTTAAAGTCGTTCATTTTCGGCATCATGCACATACCAATGATCTAGAGAACGATCCTGACCACTGGCTATCTTCCGGCTATCTTCCAAGAATATTATTTCACTTCTATTTCATTCCACTACTATTTTTCCAGTCTACTTGATAAAAGCAATTCAATTGTTATATTCAAAAGAACGAATCGCTAAAATGGTAAAACGAGAAATTAAAATTTGTATTATTGGTTTGTTTGTAATTGTGTTGTTGTTAATAGTGCTAGGAGTGACCTTTGGGTGGCTGATGATATTGCAAGTCTGGATTATTCCTTCTGTAATTGCTCAAATGGTTTTGGCCATCACTTTTGATTTGTTACCGCATCATCCTCATGAAGAGAAAGCACGTTACCTCAATACTCGTGTCATAGACATTCCTGGCTTATCTTTTTTTCTTTTAGGGCAGAATTATCATTTGATCCATCATTTGTATCCTCGAATTCCTTTTTATGATTACAAAAAGGTTTTTGATGAATTGGAGGAAGAATTTGTGGAAAAGGAGGTGGAAATTATTTCGGTTGGGTGATGTTTTTTTTTATTGTATTTGTTGTGAAGATTTGTGATGTGTATTTGTGATGGGATATTCCCATCACTGATGTCTATACCGTTCCTTTGGAACTCGGACACGTCCTGAATGAAAGTTCCAAAAGAACGATATACGCCCAAGATATGGGAGTATCCCATATCGAAATAAATAAACAACCGATGTGTATTTTGTGATGTGTATTTGTGATGGGATATTCCCATCACTAGTGTTTATATCGTTCCTTTGGAACTTGAACGCGTCTACAAAGTTCCAAAGGAACGATATACCCCAGGATATGGAGCATCCCATATCGAAATAAATAAACCAAATAAAATTAATCCCAAACATATTTCTCATCCCATTCCAAATCATGTTCCACTAACAATTGTCGATATTCCTCTTGATAATTAACCATCCCATGATGCTCTTTTTGATTCGCGATATATTCCTTAACATCGTGTAAACGACTTTGATCAACCGAAAAAGCGCCATACCCATTTTGCCAAAAGAAATTATCTAAATACTCATGATTTGTTTTCATCCATTTAGAAGAAAGGGATTTAACTCGTTGTAAAAGTGTCATCATAGGAATTTTCCTTGAAAGTTGACACAGGATATGCACATGATCTGAGTAACCACCAATTTGGATTGCTTTGGAATCATGTTCATTACAGATGGTTGCCATGTAGGCATAAAGCTGTTTGTCATAAGGTGGAAAGATGAAAGGTTCCCGATGTTTTGTGCTAAACACAATGTGTACGTAGTTCTTAACCAATGATTGTCCCATATATTTCTTTTTCTATATAAGACGATTGAGAATACGGGATTCCATAAAATCAGGAAAATATTTTTTAAAAAAGTTGAGGAGTGTATGAATTTTGAGGCATTTCGCGAGTTTTCCTTCTCCAAAATTTCCAAAGGAATGGTAAACATTGGAGATATGAGAACATTTGATATCGAAAAAAACAACCGATGTGTATTTGTGATGGGATTATGTGATGTGTAATATGTGATGTGTATTTGTGATGGGATACTCCCATCACTGATGCCTATGCCGTTCCTTTGGAACTCGGATACGTCCACAAATTTCCAAAGGAACGATATACGCCCAATATATGGGAACATCCCATATCGAAAAAAAATAACCGATGGTTCAATATTCTGCGGTTCCTAATTTCTATCCCAACCTCACCACCAAATCATCCTGTTCCACCATCGTCTTCTCTGTCAAAAATATTTTTTCAACTTTACCAGCGACTGGACTTGTAATAGTAGATTCCATCTTCATAGCTTCAATAATGAAGAGTGGGGTATTCGCTTTTACAACATCACCTTCTTTCACCAAAATTTTGGATAGACTACCTTGCAATGGCGCCCCAACATCATTATCACCTTCTATTTTTTGGTGAACAATTTCCACTGTTTTTACAGAATTGTCTTTTACATCAATTGTTCTGGTTTGACCATTTAAATTAAAGAAAACCGTGACCATTCCATTTTCATTTGGAGTGGTCTTGTTCAGATATTTGATAAGTAGGGATTTTCCAGGAGCGATTTCTGCTAACACCTCTTCACCTTCTTTTGGGCCGAAGAAAAAGATAGGAGAAGGAATCACTTGCACAACACCGTACTTGCGATAATGGTCATAGAAATCTTTAAATACTTTTGGGTATAATTTGTAGGAAAGAAAATCCAGCTCATTACAATATTCATCGAATTCAGATTGAAATATTTTAAACTCTTTGTCAAAATCAATTGGCTCTAGATGCTCATTAGGTCGGTCTGTATATGGTTTTTCATCTTTCAATACCATCTTCTGAAGGGCTTTAGGAAATCCTCCATGAGGCTGCCCAAGATCACCTCTAAACAATGCTTTCACGCTATCTGGAAATGAAATGGTATCTCCTTTTTCTAAAATATCAGCTTTTGAAAAACCATTTGATGTCATAAACATGGCCATGTCACCCACGACTTTTGAAGAAGGAGTCACTTTGACGATATCTCCAAACAGTTCATTTACATCTTTGTAGTTCGCTTTGATGGTTTCAAATTTATCTTCCAATCCAAGACCTCTAGCTTGTGGCCGAAGATTTGAGTACTGTCCACCAGGAATTTCATGTTCATAAACTTCGGCAGTTCCAGCTTTTAATTCACACTCAAATGGATAATAATATTCACGGACTGCTTCCCAGTAAATCGAGTGATCGTTTAAAGAGCGTAGGTTCATTTTACTCTCCCTTTCATGACCTTGCATAGCGTTGACGAGCGAGTTGAAATTAGGTTGTGCAGTCAAACCAGACATTGAACTAAGTGCAACGTCCACTACGTCAACACCAGCATCTATAGCGCGTAAATAAGTAGCAGATTGAATAGATGAAGTATCATGTGTATGTAAATGCAATGGAATCGCTACCGCTTTTTTCAACTCCGTGATTAATATTTCAGCAGCTTTTGGTTTTAATAAGCCGGCCATGTCTTTGATCCCAATCATATGTGCACCTGCATCTTCCAACCTTCTTGCTAAGTCTAAGTAGTACTGAATGTCATATTTTGACTTGTTTGGATTTGCGATATCACCTGTGTAACAGATGCACGCCTCTGCGATAGCACCTGTGCGTTCGCGTACTGTTGTAATACTGGTTTTCATTGCTTCGACCCAATTCAATGAGTCAAAAATTCTGAAGATGTCAATACCCGTTTCCCAGGATTTTTCAATAAATTTTTGAATTAAATTATCGGGATATGCGGTATAACCAACTGCATTGGAACCTCTCAACAACATTTGCAATAATAAATTCGGCATCGCACTACGTAAATCCTTCAACCGTTGCCATGGATCTTCTTTCAAGAACCGCAGGCAAACATCAAAAGTAGCGCCGCCCCAAACTTCCATAGAGAAAACTTCTGGGTTTTCTTTTGCAAATGCTTCCGCTGCACCCAACATGTCTTTCGTACGCATCCGTGTTGCCAATAATGATTGGTGTGCATCTCGATAAGTCGTATCAGTATAATGAATTTTTTTCTCCTCCTTCAACCATTTCACAAATTGGTCAGGCCCTAATTCATCTAGCTTTTGTTTGGTGCCAGGTTTAAAATCGTTTGCTTTATTATAGGGTGGAATAATTGGTGAACGAAATTTAATATTTGGATCAACGAATTTGACATCCTTGTTTCCATTCACAACAACTTCCGCTAAATATCTTAACAATTTAGTTCCGCGATTCCGATATCTTGGCGATTCTAATAACTTTGGATTGTTGTCAATTAAGGTGACAGTCGCATTTCCGGTAATAAACTCTTCATTTCTCAATAAGTTTTCCAAGAATCCTATGTTGGTTTTCACTCCTCGAATTCTGAATTCTGCCAATGCTCGTAAGATTCTTTCAGACGCATCTTGCAAAGTTCTTCCACGTGCCGTCATCTTCACAATCATACTATCAAAAAATGGAGAAATTTTAGCTCCGGCATAAGCACTTCCTGCATCCAATCGAATTCCAAAACCACCAGCACTGCGATAAGCAATCAAAGTTCCGTAATCAGGTTTGAAACCATTTTCAGGATCTTCAGTCGTGATTCGACATTGAATTGCACAACCATTGTAAGTGATATCGCTTTGACTATTAATGCCAATCGTAGCATGAGAAAGCGGATATCCTTGTGCAATCAGAATTTGAGAACGAACTAAATCAAAACCTGTAATCTCCTCGGTAATCGTGTGTTCCACCTGAATACGTGGATTCACTTCAATGAAATAAATATTCTCTTCTTTATCTACTAAAAACTCAGCCGTGCCCGCATTGTGATAATTTACCTCTTTTGCAATCCTCAATGCATATTCGTAAATCGCTTCTTTGGTAGATTGTTTCAAAGTAACAGCTGGTGCAATTTCTACCACCTTCTGAAAACGTCTTTGTACCGAACAATCTCTTTCGAATAAGTGGACTAAGTTTCCATGTTCGTCTCCTAATATCTGAACTTCAATGTGCTTCGGACTTTCAATATATTTTTCAAGAAAAACAGTGTCATCTCCAAAAGCAGTTTTGGCTTCATTTCGCGCTTCTCTAAATGCTTTTTTTAATTGTTCATCATTTCTAACAACACGCATACCACGCCCCCCGCCACCAGCTGCGGCTTTTACCATAATTGGATACCCAATCCTGGCAGCTTCTGAAAGTGTGATGTCAATATTCGTTAAGGATTTTTGAGAATCTTCAATGATCGGTACATTAATTTTTCGTACCAATGTCTTTGCCTGAATTTTATCACCCAACTTTTCCATCGCTGCAGCTTCAGGTCCGATAAACTTAATGCCCTCTTCGGTACATCTTCTAACAAAATGCACATTCTCAGAAAGAAAACCGTAGCCAGGATGAATGGCATCGATATTTTTAGACTTGGCAATCCGGATAATTTCTTCTATGTCTAAATATGGTTTTAATGGATCATCGTCATCACCAATTTGATATGCTTCATCCGCTTTGTATCGATGAAGAGAATATCTATCTTCAAAAGTAAAGATAGTGACGGTGCGTAATCCGAGTTCCGAAGCTGCTCTTAGGATTCTTATTGCAATTTCACCACGGTTGGCTACTAAAATTTTTTTGAATGGTCTTAACTTATTCATCTCGGTTCATCATTAAATTTGTTTCACTATTGATACGTGATATAAGCAGCTTAGTTTTAAAATGCAAGTAGAAATCGTAACTTTAATCACACTTTTGAGGAATATCTAAATGTAACTCTAAATTCAATGAGGTTATGGGTAGTTGGAGCTACCTATTTTGTAACTTTAAGCAACATTAAAGCAGTTTTGAATGGTATTCTCTTTTCCATATCGTAAGTGCATTATTAGGCTAATTGTAATTTTTACAATTTGTATTTTGCATTTTCAAGCAATTGCACAAATTTCAATTGAAGTCACTATAGATGAAGGTGTGGTGGAATCCACATGTGTTGATCCTTTTGGTGGCAATAATCCTATGTTTGAAGTCAACATAGAAAATGAAGGTTGGGAAGCTTATCCTTCCTTTTTAGGACTTTGTTACAACAATACTCCGAATTTACAATATACCAATTCATTTGCTTGTCCCTTAAATGTCTTGGATTCTATAGAAGTCTGTTTTAAAGTGTACGATGAAGATGGTATTCCTTGTAACCAAACGACCGAGGATTGTTCGGAAACACTTTGTGAGATTTTCGAAGTACCGGATTTTGGAACCTCTCTTTCTAGCTCAATTGAAATTTCAGGAGGCACTTTTTTGTCAACAGGAACTTTGGATTTTACAATTACTACGAGTTCAACCAATTTCGCGACCAATGATGATCCATGTGACGCCATAGATATGGGTGTGCTTGCACCATTGAGTACTTTGGGAGACGCTACCGTTAGTGCTTATAACAATATATGCTCTGATGGATTTAATGAGCCAAATCCAGTAACTGAAACTGGATGGAATAACAATCAAGGTGTATGGTTTAAATTTACTACTTCCAATAATCCTAGTTCGATTATCAATATTTTAGCATTGGATGATCCTAGTAATGTCGGTGATGATATTAATCTGCAATTGGCACTTTATGAAACTTCCAACGATCAATGTGATGGTACTTTCGAATTAGTAGATTCCAAATTTAAAGGAGTTACCTCAGATGAAGTTTTCAATTCTCACTGTTTAACCGCCAATAAGACCTACTTTTTATTGGTAGATGGGGCGACAGATTTTGATGGAGGTGTGGAAGGTTGGTTTGGTTTACAAATTGTAGATGAAGATGTGGTAGATGGAGCGGATCTTATTTGCAACGCTGAAAATATGGGAGCGGTTCCTAATGGTGGAATGATCACAACGGGTTTGACACAAACCAATGCATGTGCAACTGCTGTCAACGATCCCAATGCTAACAATTTCGACACGCAAAATTCTGTATGGTATGAATTTTTTGCACCTCCAAGTGGCAACGTTATTATTGATGGTATCAGTGACCAAGAATTACCCAATGGCTTAGACCCCGTTGATATTCAAATTGCGTTGTTTGAAACCAATAATAATCTATGCTCAGGAAATTTGAATGAAATTAATAGCGCTTGGACTTCAGGAGATTTTAATGAAACAATTTCCGCCAGTTGCTTAAGTCCGGGTGCACCTTACTGGATAATGATTGATGGTTCTGGTTTTGATTTCTTTGGGGTATTTGAAGTCAAAGTTACAGATGCTGGATATAATCCTGTCGTGGTGATTGATACCACAATTTGTGATGGAGCAGTGCTAACGCTAGGGGAAGTTTTGATTAGCGATGAAGGACCGTTTATGGATACGATAATAGACCCGATGACAGGATGCGTAACACCTGTTGCAGGAACATTGAGTTTTTTAGATTCTGTCAATGTCTCCATTAATCAAAGTACACTTGCTTCAGATATTGGTATTGCTGATGGTGTTGCCACGGCTGCTACGACTGGTGGTGCAGGGAATTACGCTTTCATTTGGAGCGATGGACAAAGCAGTCAAATTGCAATAAATTTAATTGGAGGAGACACTTATTGTGTTACTGCTACTGACAATGCAGGTTGCTCGGATGAACAATGTTATGAAATTGAGTACTTGATTCCATTTACTATCACGACAGATGCAGAACCGGTGTTATGCAACGGTGGGGCAGATGGATCATTTTCAATTAATGTTCAAAATGCAGTACCGCCATATGATTTTATGTGGAATGCAAATACCAGTTTACTAAATGGTAGTGGACAAATATTAAATGATGGAGATACAGAAATTTTTTCAGATTTGCCAGCCGACACTTATTCTGTCACATTGACGAATGCGAATTTTTCAGAAGTGGTTTCGATTGTCATTGAAGCGCCTGCTCCATTTTTAGGAAACGTAAATATCGTCAATTCTGTTTCCTGTTTTGGAGCATGTGATGCCATGATTGAGATTGAATTTAGTGGAGGAACCAACCCGCTACCACAGACATTCATGATGAATAATTTATGCGCCGGAAATTATACAGAAAATTTTCTGGATGGAAATGGTTGTCCGTTAATGATCAATTTTGATATAGAGGAACCGACTCAAATTTTTGCAGCCACTACCAATGTTCAAGCAGTTACCTGTTTTGGAGCGGCAGATGGAGCTGCTTCTATTATTGTTGCGCCGGATATTGAAATCGTCTCTTACTTATGGGAAGGTGGGCAAACGACTCAAGATGTAAGCAATCTAACAGTAGGTACCCATTCCTATGCAGTCGTGGATGTCAATGGTTGTACTTGGACAGGTGAGACCTTAATTGTCGGACCAGATGAACCATTAGAAATTGCATCTTTTACACCATCTGGTTTGGTTTGCAATGGCGATCATGACGGGATGATTGAAGTGGTAGCGACTGGTGGATATGGAGGGTATACGTATTCGTGGGACAATGGGCAAGAAAGCGCTAGTGCGAGTGGATTGAGCGGTGGGACTTATACCGTTTCAGTATCAGATGGAGGAGGTTGTTTGATTGAAGAAACATTTACTTTTGTCGAACCAGATCCGATTACGGCAGATTTGATAGTTGAAGATGGGATGTGCGATGAAGCTGGCAATGTAAATGGAGGAGTCATTTCAATTGTAAATGTCAATGGTGGAATTGGACCTTATCAATATTCGATGGCAACAGAAAATTATTCTGATAACAATAGATTTGAGAATTTAGCAGAAGGTCAATTCATGGTTTCTTTAGTTGATGAATTGGGTTGTGTCCATTTTTATGAGGCGGATATATTGGGACCAGATTCGGTAATTGTTACCACAGATGAATCATTTGTAGTCTTTGAAGGTGACCCGTTTGTTTTGAATGCGAATTCTTCTAACAATAATTTGACCTACCAATGGTCGCCTGCAAGTAATGTGGATTGTCCGACCTGCCCAACCACCAATGCATCTCATGTGGGGCAAATTACCTACACCGTGTTAGCAACTGATACAACTACCAACTGTCAAGGTGCTGCACAGATTGTTGTCGGAACTACCAATCAACCAAATATTTTTATCCCGAATGTCTTCTCTCCAAACGGAGATGGCGATAATGATGTCCTACAAATCTATACGGGTGCTGGGGTTGAATCCGTCATTTACTTTGAAATATTTTCGAGATGGGGAGACACAGTTTATGGTGCACAAAATATTAGCGCTTCCGCAGAATGGGGGTGGAATGGAAAATTGAAAGGTCAGTATTGCAATCCAGGAGTATATCCTTATGTTGCTAAAATTATGTTGACGAATGGAGGCACACAAGTATTCAATGGTGTCATCACTTTATTGCGCTAAAAATGTAGCCGAGTCTAACTTAACATTTTCTCAAGAATATCGTACAATACCAAAAACACACCAAATGAGTGACTTCGTAACACAGGCAGAATTAGACGAAATAGCAAAATATTATGGTCCAATGGAAGAGTTGGATCAAGAAAAATTCAAGAAGACAAAAAAGCAGTTGCAAGCCAAATATCATCCGGATAATTTTGAAAAATTTGATGATGAAACCGTTAAAGAAATGGCTACGGAAAGATTCCAACGACTGGAAGTCCTCTCTTCAAAATTAGAACTCATCCTGAATAAAAAATTGGATATTCGATCGAAAGAAAATATCGATGATGCCAATGCCATTTTCGCTTTCGATAAAATGAAGATTGAAATTATTACCAGAAATAAAGATTTAAAATATCATTTATTTGGGACTGCTTATCGATGGTTGAATTATGGTGACAGTTACAAAATACCAGAAACAGAAGCGCGCATTATTGCGGATGAAAGTCATGGTGGTCAACGGATGGGTTTTGTTGAAACAGTACGATTGTATTTGACTTTCGGGTTCAATGATCCAATCGAATTGATTGCAGTTTGGTTATTCAATGCCATCAATGAACGTGCTTCTTCTTTAATTATTGAAGGGAAAAAAGTACAGATTGATTTGGTGGAAATTAATGCAGCAATTAAGCGGACTTCATTTGCTGGGTTGGAAGCACCGA
>CALFWW010000196.1 GCA_937928575.1 uncultured Saprospiraceae bacterium
AGATTAAGGCGGAAAACGCAGACATAGCCTTAGTTACGGCGAGCCTGCCTGACTGCGCCAAGCAGACAGGGCTTTCCAACGCAGATATCAGTAAAATTTTCTCATAGATATCCGCAATTATAGAGTATTATTTGTATTAGAGCTACATCACAAATTTCTTTAGTAATGGTATGTAATTATAGAAAGGATTAGCAAGTATCTCTAGTGATATGAAAAACTGCAATATTTTATTCGTTGCCTCAATATCATTAGCAATTGTATAAAGCTTCTTTCTCCATTTTGGTTGATTCTCATTCTGATCACTTCTTTCTTTCTTCTTCATATTCCTTCCTTTTTTTTTAAAAAAAATATTTGTTATTTCAACTACAATGATACAGAGAGAACATAATTCAAAACTCCATGAAGTGCTGATTCCTGTAACAAGGTAGTTGCAAATAAAAAAAGCCACCCAAATTAATAAGTAGTTTGGTTAGGTAACTAAATAGTTGAATCCAAAAATAAATTTCAAAGAATTATCCCCTCAACTGTAACGTTTTCCTTTCAAAGGATAATATACTATTGATAACAATATCGAATCTAAGCGCTTAGTGATTTTATTTTTAATCAATAAACTTTCAAATGATGACAAATCTATTTTCTAACAATAAAAGTGTATATTTAGAAAGGAGTCTGCCCTCCAAATCCTGAAATTCTCAATTTTTTTTAAGTAGAAGCAATAAACTCTATTGATCGTGTGTTTATAAATAAACTTTGTATTCCAAAGTACTTTTAAATGCTTAATTATGAGTTCTTCAAAGATGATGTTGATTCTACTTATTGTAGGAGCAACCCTGTTTAATATATTGTTTTGGAATGAATCCTTAGGAGTCAACCTGCTGCTATTCACTTTAATTAATATAGCAGGTTTATTGTTTATAAATATGGGTGAAAAGCTTTCTGGTCCCGCAAAAGTAACGGGTGTGTGCACCTTGTTGCTTTCATTAGCTGTCATCATGAATCATTCCCTCATCAGTATTGTCGTGTATTGCATCTCATTTTTAGGAATGGTCGGATTCGTTCATCAGGCTGAGTTGCAACTATTCTTTTATGGAATTTTGCAAAGTTTTTCAAATCTAAAATTTGTGAAACTCAAAAATGGATTGAAAGATATCTCATCTTCTTCTGGTGTTGATACGCGAAAAGTTTTGAGGTATTTCAATATTGGTATTGTTCCGATTGTGGTGTTAATTATTTTCTATTGTCTGTACTATTCTGCCAATGCTGAATTTGCCTCTTTTTCGGATACTGCATTTTCATGGATGGGTAATTTTTTCACATTGGATATTTCGTTTTCGAGGATTTTATTTTTTGGATTAGGATTGGTGATAACAGGAATGGTTTTATGGAAAGAAGAATTATCCTTCTTGGTTGAAAAGAATAAGGTTTTGTCAGAACAGTTGGTTCGCATCCGGAGTAGAGACAACATGGGGGTATCCAGACCATCCATGATAAGTTTGAAAAGAGAATATCAAAGTGGTGTCATTATGTTCTTTATGTTGAATGTGCTCTTACTGGTGGTCAATATTTTTGATGCCAATTTCATTTGGTTCAATTTCGAAGAAAACCCAAATTACAATTTAAAGACTTACGTACACAATGGAACTTATACTTTAATAGGAAGTATATTGTTGGATATGTTGATTATTATTTATTTTTTTAGAGGCAATTTGAATTTTTATAAAAACAATGAAAAACTGAAATTGCTGACGTATACGTGGGTCGTACAAAATGGCATTTTAGCTATTTCGCTCGCTATCAGAAATTACAGATATATTCAATTCCATGGCTTGGCCTATAAACGAATTGGAGTCATTATTTTCCTGATAGCCGTGATGATTGGTTTGTCGACGATGTATATCAAGGTGAAAGAAAAACGGAGTTTATATTTTTTAATCAATCGAAATACTTGGGCGGTTTATTTGCTGTTGGTGATATCGAGTTTCATCAATTGGGATATCGCAATTACGAAGTACAATATTTTTGCGAATACGAAAAGAAGTTTGGAAGTCGATGTTTTGTTGTATCAATTGTCAGATAAAAATTGGTATTTATTGAAGGAACATGCTGATGAGATTTCCACTAAAGGCGAAGCTAAATTTGATCTAGCAAGATTTGACCAAGCATGTGAATGGAAGAAAAATAAAATTCTCAAAAGAAAGGAAAATACAACTTGGTTGTCATGGAATTATCCTGACTATATCAATTTAAAAGCGATTAATTTGGATTGATGCTAAAAAGAAAAAACCTGTTAGATTTTGCATTGCTGTAAGCATTGCTCAAATCTAACAGGTCTCTACTCGTTCCACGTGGAACTAACCTTCCTAATTCGTCCCCGCTCCTTTCTTCTTTTTCTTATTTGCCTCTTGCATCGGATTAGTTCTTGGTCGTTGCTTTTGTTTGAACAATTCAAAACGACTTTGATTGCCTGGATCCAGATAATAATTATTAGAAGTATCCGTATCTGCCGTTTCTAAGAATGGGTCTAAAATAATTTGTACTACTTCCTTATCTGTCTTGATTACTTTCGTCACTGTCTTGTCATTCTTTTTCCAAATTTCTGCAGGGATTCTGATCACCTCATTTGTACCATCTTTGTAATCCAATTGCAAAATAATTGGCATCACTAAACCACCAATGTTGCTGAATGTCATTTCATAAAAATTTGCACCCGCGTTCAAAATTGCTTTTTCTTTATCGGATAATGATTTGACATATGCATTGTATTCGTCTTGATCCAAAACTGATTCTAAAGAGGCATCGTACTCTGTATAAAAATCACGGATACTCCTATCCTCTTCATCATATGTTTTTGAAATGGTTTCTCTATTTCTTTTACTACTGATTGGTGTTGGTGCTTCTTTCTTTTCTTTTTCTAACAATTCAGTTACATCTTTAGGGTTTTTAGAATTCATTTGAAACCCTCTGACTTTATCTAAAGAAATATCACAGTGATCTGTTGTATAAAACCATCCTCTCCAAAACCAATCTAAGTCAACGCCAGATGCGTCTTCCATCGTTCTGAAAAAATCTGCAGGTGATGGATGTCTGAACATCCAACGTTGCGAATAAGTCTTGAATGCATGATCGAATAGTTCGCGACCCATGACAGACTCTCTCAAAATATTTAAAGCCGTTGCTGGTTTTCCATAAGCGTTGTTACCGAATTGATGAATCGATTCTGAGTTGGTCATGATGGGCATGATGTTAGATTTGTCGCCTTTCATGTAGTCGACAATTTTGTGCGCATGTCCACGACGAGATGGATAGTCTCTCTCCCATTCTTGCTCCGACAAAAATTGAACAAAAGTATTTAGTCCTTCATCCATCCAAGTCCATTGTCTTTCATCGGAGTTGACAATCATTGGAAAATAATTGTGTCCAACTTCGTGGATAATCACACCGATCATTCCATACTTTGTTCTCTTGGAATAGGTTCCATCTTCTTCACATCTTCCAAAGTTGAAACAGATCATCGGATACTCCATTCCAATTCTTGCTGCATTGATTGACCATGCAACTGGATAAGGATAATCGAAAGTATAATGCGAATACCATTTTAAAGTATGCGCAACTGCCTTGGTTGAAAATCTTTCCCACAATGGGTTTCCTTCTTTTGGGTACATCGACATTGCCATGACGGTTGAACCATCATTTTGTTTTACTGCCATCGCGTCCCAGATAAATTTACGTGATGATGCAAACGCAAAGTCACGAACATTCTCTGCGTGGAAAACCCAAGTGCTTTTCTTTTTGGATCTTGAAGATTCATTTTTCTCAGCTTCATCTTGCGTGATGATAATGACCGGTTGTTCTGTTTCTTCTTTTGCTTCGTCAAGTCTTTGAATTTGTTCTGATGTGAGAACGTCTTTTGGATTTTGTAAAACACCTGTTGATGCAACTGCATGATCTGAAGGAACCGTAATTTCAACTTCGTAATCTCCAAAGACTAATGCAAATTCTCCAGAACCCAAAAACTGTTTGTTCTGCCAGCCTTCTACTTCATTGTAAACACACATTCTTGGAAAGTACTGAGCGATGGTATAAAGGTAGTTGTCATCTTTTTCAAAATATTCATAACCAGAACGTCCTCCGATTTTCATTCTGTCATTGATGTTGTACCACCACTTTATTTTGAATGAATAGCTCTCCCCTGTTTTCAATCCGTTTGCTAAATCAATTCTCATCATCGTTTTGTTGATGGTATAATTTAGATCTTTTCCTTTTGTGTCTTTTACTTCTTCGATTTTGAATCCACCATCAAAGTCATAATACAATCCACTCAATTGACGCATGCTCATTTTATCTTCTATTTTTCCGGTTCTGATTTTTCTTGAATCAGAATCTTGTGCACGCATGTTTTGGTCTAGTTGCAGCCACAGATAATTTAATTGATCTGGAGAATTGTTGGTGTAAGTAATTGTTTCCTCACCAGTCAAAGTTTGCTTTTCATCATCAATTTCGATTTTCATTTTATAGTCTGCTTTCTGTTGCCAGTACATATGTCCTGGCGCACCAGCTGCATTTCTATAAACATTAGGAGTTGGAAGTTCTTGTCCTAATTGTCTGAATTTATTTTTGTTGGTGTTGTCTTCTTGTGCAAACCCGTTGAATGCAAGCGCACAAAGGATTGTAATTAGAATTAAAGTTTTTGATTGTATTACCATTTTACTCTAGCTTGTTTTTATTAGTTCTACGTAAATATAATCAATTCGATTTTCATTTTGAGTTAAGCCGATGTGTTTTACCCATCGTTAAGGATTATATCGTCCTTTTCAGGACTTGTTCAGTGAAAACATTTCTGTAGATGATGGACATAGTGAAAATGAAGTTAGATTATTTGTGTAAATGTTTCACGTGGAACAATGCTGTAGCATTTTAATCATGATTAGAAAGAACGTGGATGATATCTATTTCTTTGTGTAAATGTTTCACGTGAAACATTTGTCGATTCTTTCTCATTAATCTCCAGTGAGTGAAGTTAGATTCTTATTTGTGTAAATGTTTCACGTGGAACAATTATTGTAGACTACTTCTGAAATATCTACCAAATTAAATAAGTCCTGAAAGAACGATATACTTTCAAAGATGGGTAAAACCCATCGCCAAGAAAAAAGCGGCAAATGTTCCACGTGAAACATTTGCCGCTTTTTTAAAACACATAAAGCGTATTTAAGAATATTTCTTTTGAAGCAAAGATTTAAAAGAATCGAAGTCGGTACCAATTGAAGTAGCAACTTTTTTACGAGAAGCTAATTCAGAAAGTCGAGTAGGGATGTTTACTTTCTTTTTTATTTGTGCTTCTACTTCTTTATTAAACTTAGATGGATGTGCAGTTTCTAAAATGATTCCTTTTGTATTGCTGTATTGTTTTTGAAATTCTTTCAAAGCTAAATAACCAACAGCACCATGTGGATCAATTACATAATTGTATTTGTCAAACACTTCTTTAATTCCTTTTCTAGTTGCATCATCATTAAAAGAATATCCTTTTATTTCTTCCCGCATTCCATTCCATTGTAAACTATACAGGTCTAACATTCTTGCAAAGTTGGAAGGAGCACCAACATCCATTGCATTTGAAATGGTAGGAACACTTGCACGAGAAATATAAGTTCCTTTATTTAAATATTCAGGTACAATGTTATTTGCATTCGTTGCAGCAACAAAATGCTTTACAGGAAGTCCCATTCTTTTTGCAAATAAACCTGCAGTTAAGTTGCCAAAGTTTCCAGAAGGAATAACAAACGCTACGTCTTTTTTAGTTTCCAATTGTTTGTAAGCTTCGAAGTAATAAAAGCTTTGAGGAATTAATCGCGCAATATTTATTGAGTTGGCAGAACTTAAACGAATTCTTTTATTTAATTCTTCATCTAAAAAAGCTCGCTTAACTAGCGCTTGGCAATCATCAAAAGTTCCATCTACTTCTAATGCTTCAATGTTATGTCCAAGTGTAGTTAATTGTTTTTCTTGAAGCATGGAAACTTTTCCTGAAGGGTAGAGGATGACAACTTTGATTCCTTTTGTTTTTAAAAAGCCCGCAGCAACAGCACCACCTGTATCTCCAGAAGTTGCAACGAGAATAACCAATTCCTTTTTTTCTCCTTGATTAAAATATGACATCAATTGAGACATAAAACGTGCTCCGAAATCTTTGAACGCTAATGACGGCCCGTGAAATAATTCTAGAATAGATTTGTCTTCATCTAAATGAACCACAGGCGCAGGAAAGGTAATCGAGTTGTTGATAATTTTTGAAAGATCTTTTTCTGGAATTGCATTTTGAAAAAGGTGCTTGCAAATTTCAAAAGACAAATCTTTGAAAGAATAATTTTTTAAATCAGTAAAGAATTTTTTCGGTAGAGTAGGAATGACCTTTGGCATGAACAATCCATTGTCATCTGGCAATCCTTTCATCACCGCTTCTTTGAGAGAGTAAAATTCTTGAGAGTTATTTGTGCTATATAGTTTCATTAGGAGAATTTAAAATAAATAAGAACCATTTTGATTAATCGGTGAAATGAAAATGTGCGATTCGATTTTATGTTTTTTGAAAGCCAGCTGCATTGCATTTGCTGTATTTTCTGCAACAAAAGTATTCGGACAAATTGCGAAGATGGTTGGACCAGCGCCAGAGATTGAACAACCCATTGCACCTTGATTCATGGCTGCATCTTTGACATCATAAAAACCAGGAATCAATTTTGCTCTTTGTGGTTCGATGATGACATCATTTAATGAGCGACTGATTAGATCCAGATCTGCGTTGTACATTCCAACAATTAATCCACCAATGTTTCCAGTCTGCGTGATTGTATTTTTCAAAGTAGTCTGATCACTCAAAATATCGCGGGCATCTTTTGTCAAGATCTTAATTCTAGGATAGACACAAACCACTTGCAAACCTTTTGGATTTGGAATGCGGTGAACATCGAGTGTCGCATTGTCTCTGATGAAAATAATTCCACCTAACAACGATGGCGCGACATTGTCCGCATGGTAAGATCCGTCCGCAACTTGCTCTCCCAAAACTGCAAATGGCAACATCTCTCTTTTCGTCAGCGGTCGTTTCAATAATTCATTGACCGCCATGACTCCCCCAACAGCACTTGCTGCACTTGATCCAAGTCCTGATCCGAATGGCATTTTTTTGTGAATCTCCAAATCAATTCCTCGATCCGATTCTCCGATATGCTCTAGCATTTTCATCGCTGCAACTCCGGCCGTATTTTTTTCAACTTCGGTTGGCAATTGTTTCTTTGATCCTGTGATCAGGGTGATACGTAATCCTTTTTTGTCGGAAAAACGAGCAATGATTTCATCGCCTGGCTTCTCCAAACAAAGTCCAAGGATGTCATACCCACATCCTAGATTGGCAACCGAAGCTGGTGCCCATACTTTAACTCCTGTATTTGACATGATTAATTAGTTAAGAGGTTCAATGTAAACCAAAGATAGGAATTCACTTGCTACTCTCCTATTTGATAATTATTGAAATTTATAACAAAACATTTACGTTATGTTAAAGAATTTCCAATAGCAAGGATTTCAGCGAATACGCCAGCTGCAGTAACTTCAGCTCCTGCACCTGGTCCACGGATTACTAATGGTCTATCTTTATATCTTTCTGTGGTAAAGACAATCATATTATCACTACCTGACAAGGAATAAAACGGATGACTTGAATCAACAGCTTGCATACTAATGGTGGCCTTTCCGTTATCTAGCTGTGCTATCATTCTCAGCTTCTTGTTTTCCTTGGCTGCCTCGGCACGCATTTTCTCAAAATGATCATCTGCTTTTTCAAGCTCTTTAAAAAATGCATCAACGGTTGGTGCTTCTTCACACGCTTTTGGAAGAATGCTTTTGATGTCCACATCTTTGGCTTCCATATTCAAACCAATTTCCCTAGCGAGGATAATTAATTTGCGACGGACATCTTTTCCACTCAAATCAATTCTTGGGTCTGGTTCGGTGTATCCTTTCTTGCCAGCTTCAACAACGATGTCGCTGAATTTAGTTCCTGCCTCATAGGTATTGAAAATAAAGGATAGCGACCCGGATAATACTCCTTCGATTTTCAAGAAGCGATCACCACTATTGATTAAGTCTTTGATGGTTGTTAAAATCGGAAGTCCTGCACCGACATTCGTTTCGTATGCAAATGTGACACCACGCGAGGTTGCAATATTTTTAAGTCGTTGATATTGTAAATATGTAGACGAAGTAGATATTTTATTGGGAGTAGAAATCGAAATACTTGCATCCAAAATTGACTCATAGTAATTGGCGATTTCCTCATTTGCTGTATTGTCTACAAAAATTGTGTTGGAGAAATTCATCTCTTTCATTCGATGTACGAAACCAGGGAAGGTCATTTTCTCGTTACTGTGATCCAATTCATCTTTCCAATTTTCCAAATCAATTCCATCTTCATCATTGAACAACATCTTACGACTATTCGCCAAACCAATAATTTTGATTTCAGTCTGACGTTTTTCTCTCAAGAATTCATTTTGCTTTTTAATCTGATCAATTAAAGTTGAACCGATTAAACCAACTCCCACCATAAAAAGGTGGAGCGCTTTTGTATCTGATAAAAAGAAAGTCTCATGTAAGGCATTAAGTGCTTTTTGTTCATTTGATTTGTTGATGACAACGGATACATTCAACTCAGAAGAACCTTGCGCGATGGCAATAATATTAATCCCGTTTTTCCCAAGCGCTTGAAATAATCTACCCGCAATTCCTGGTCGATAACGCATCATTTCTCCAATGATCGCAATGACGGATAAGTTTTCTTCTACATTTACTTTTTCAATGGCTCCGTTGCTCATCTCATATTCAAATTCCTTGTTCACTTTCTTTGCTGCTCGTTGTGCGTCGGATGGTTGAACTGCAAAACTGATACTGTGTTCAGAAGATCCTTGTGTAATCAAGATGATATTGATTCCAGCATTTGCAAGAGATTGAAATAGTCGACCGGCAATACCAGGCACTCCAAACATACCGCTTCCGGCCAATGTCAGTAATGCAATTTCTGTGATTGAGGAGATTCCTTTTACGGCATTTGCAGTTTCATCTACTTTCTCTGAAATTAGAGTACCTTCAAAATCTGGGTTGAAAGTGTTTTTTATTCTAAGTGGAATTTTCTTCGCTAAAGCAGGTTGCAACGTTGGCGGGTAAATTACCTTGGCACCAAAATGCGACATCTCCATAGCTTCCATATAGGACATGGTCGGTATTGTAAATGCTTTGTTAACTTTTCGAGGATCTGCTGTTAATACACCATCTACATCTGTCCAAATTTCAATAACTGAAGCATCTAGCCCTGCAGCTAAAATTGCTGCTGTAAAATCTGAACCACCACGACCAAGTGTTGTTGTTAAACCGCCTTTTGAAGAACCAATAAATCCAGTGACAATATTTATTTCAGGATGCTCTGAATAATAAGATTTGATTTGTTTATAACTTTCGGTGAAATCAACTTTTGCTGCTCCAAAATTTTTGTCCGTTTTGATAACCTTTCTTGCATCTAGATAAGCAGCATTGATGCCTTTACTTTTAAGTACATTTGCAATAATGAAATTTGAATTTCGCTCACCAAAACTTAGTACATAATCCATTGTTCTTGGTGATGCTTCTCTGACCAAGAAAATTCCATAAAGCAAATTTTTTAATACATCATGATTGGCCAATAACTCTGGTGTGACTGCTTTCAGTGTCTTGCTGTTTAACAATTCTTCTGCTGTACTATAATGACGTCTTTGAAAAACTTCAAACAGTTTCAAATATCCTTCATCTCCTTCTGCAGCCAGTTTTGACATTTTGATTAACGAATCGGTAACTCCTTTGAATGCGCTGAAGACAACTGTGAATTTATCTCCTTTTTGATAATAGCCTTCAAGGATATCTACGACCTTTTTGATGCAGTCCGCATTTTCTACAGAAGATCCTCCAAATTTTAAAACTTTCATATTGATCTAAATTAGCTTTTCATTTTTTACGTTGAATTAATATAACTTGTTGACGAAAAAGTATTTTTTCGAACGCTAAATTAAGATAAAATGAGGTCTTTGATGAAACTACTTATCTGATGGAATTATACTGAATTTTGACGACTATATAAAAATGAAACTTGAGAGTAGCATTGGAAGGCACTAATAAAAATTGGAAATAGAATTTTGGTTGGTTAATTGTTGATGTGATCAAGTCTTAGATTTAATAAAAAGTAGTGCATTCTTGATGTTTGTTGAACCTACTCTCTTGTATTTCATGATCGATCTCTCAGATATTTTAATTGGACTAAACCAGATTCGTATTTTTTGGAATCGACAAATTTAATTTTTCTTGATGACGTTTCTCCAACAAATAACCTTTTTCCATCTCCTAGTAAAATTGGAATGATAGAGATCATGTATTCATCTATTAAATCGTGATCCAATAGTAGTTTGACAATCTCTCCCCCTCCGTCGCAATAAATATTTCCACCGGGTTTACTACGAATTTTTTCAATCAACTCGATAATGTCTCCATTATAAAACGTGATATTTTCCGTGTCTGGTAGGTCTTGTCTCGTCAATACATAACAATCGAATTTCGATGCTTGCGGAAATTCACCAATCAATCCCATTACGACATCGTAAGTTTTTCTGCCGACTATGTAGGTGTCTACTTTTGAAGTGAATGCTCCGTATCCATAATCTTCTCCTTCTAGGGCCATTGCATCTAGCCAAGAGATGTCGTCGTTTTTGGTTGCGATGAAGCCGTCTAGGCTCATGGAGATGTATAGCGTGAGTATTCGGTTTTTCATTGTTAAGAACTTTACTTTAGCTTAACTAGCTTTCCTTTCTGTAATATCGATTTTTTGTTGGTAATGTTGTATATAAAAATGCCATTATTGTAGGTAGAGAGGTCGATGATTGTGGTTTTATTTTGGATATTGATTGACTGTACAAAATTGCCTAACAAATCAAATACATTCATCGTTAATTCATCAGAAATAGTATCATCTAGCTGTATTGTTATTTTGTCATTGACTGGATTGGGGAAAATTTGAATATGGCTAGAGGGTCTAACCTCTTGATTATCAACCACTAAATTGCAATCGCCCAACATCACTAGATCCATCCACTCTACTCTTTGTGTAATCCAGTCTTTCAAAAAATCAACTTCATCTTCATAAGTATTACCCACATAATCATTTGGCCAGATGTATTGTCCTAGAACAGGCCAGCGATTAAAATTTCTTTGTGCCGCTGGTCCGATTTCTACTACTTTGTTGTCAATAAATTGAATTAAGGAATCCAAGTGCAATGGACCTTCTCTCAGCTCCGTCCATCTACAATCCATTTTATTTTGAATTTGAGGGATGTTAATTAATTGCTGCACCCAAAAAGGAATGGCTTCATGACAGGTTCCTTCAAAGGCATAAGACCAACCTTGTGGATTTGGCGGGCAACCAAAATCAAAATTCCCAAAAGCTAAATTGTAATCCCATATTGGTCCGAAATTTAGTTTACCACCATTTGAGTCTTTTCTTTTGTGCATGAAAAAACTATACTTGTACGCATCGATGTGTTTGCCGATTTCAGTAATCAAGAAGTAATCAATCCAAGAATCAACATCAATATATGCTTCATATTGATCGACATAATCTGTCGCACTCATCATGCTTTCGAAGTCAACCATAAAATTTCTCATGTAGTTTTTTTGAATAGGCAAAAGTTCGTCATGATCCGGATCATCGTATGCGTAAAAATTCCAATTGGGTTGCGTTGAATACCAGCCATCATTCTCAACATTAAAATTATCCCGATCAATTTGAAATAAATATCCACCTGATAATTCATCTCCTTCAATATCTTCAGGTTGTAAAGTTGCGATGTCCAATCTATTTTCATCACGTTTGATTTTCTCCGTCAATACATATACCCCTTGGTAATCATCGTTGATATAAACTTCACATAAACGTGTACGTGGTGTGTAGCGACCAGTGGCTGCACCCATGTGATAAGCGAATACGTTTCGTAAAAGTGATTTATCAGAATAAGGACCATGTAAGACCCAATCATTTTCAATGGGCATTCCTAAAAGGGAGACATTATTGTTCTCACCATTTTCTAGTTGGGTTTCAAACCCGTAGTTTTTCTTTGGGAACATTTGAGAAGATTCTCCCCTAGTCTCTATCGAGATGAAGTTATCATAACTATTGAATGGATCATTGATTGAGTTGGTTTGTCCAGAACCGTTGTCGATAATGCCCATGTGTGCTTGAACACGTGGTTCATTATATATTTCTGGTGTCTGAGTGGTAGTGATGACAATTAAAGGCAGATTGGATTCGAGATTGGTGTCAATAAAAGGATTAGTGAACCATGTAGGTGTGTTGTTGTAATTACTGCTATTATCAGAAATTCCAAGTGATAAGAAAAAATTGGAACTCATATCTGATGATGAAATATCTTGATTGTGAATTTGAATGGCTAAAGTATTGGAACCTTCCTTGATTAGTGATTTAAAAGAGGTGCTTGACAATAAATAGTCTTCCGGTGCACCTCCTTGGTACATATTCGCTTCGTGGAAATCAGCTGTTTGATCATATGTTGGTGGTGTTCCAATGATACCGAAATTACTTCGAGCAATTTCTTCTCCATTCAGATAGGCAACAAATCCGTCATCATAATCGGCGTGTAAAATTCCAACATTGATGACGGAAGTGTCTATCAGTTGGAATTCATTTCTGATAAAAACAGAGATGCAAGCTGGAATAGTCGTGTTATCATCTCCATCCCCATATCCGAAACCTCCAAAT
Source organism: uncultured Saprospiraceae bacterium (assembly GCA_937928575.1). Classification (GTDB taxonomy): domain Bacteria; phylum Bacteroidota; class Bacteroidia; order Chitinophagales; family Saprospiraceae; genus CALDGQ01. The sequence goes on from CALFWW010000196.1 coordinate 12,851, forward strand.
CCTGTTTGCCATTGGGCATCATTGAAATTTGGGTCCATCCAATTGTTAGGGATTGCTGGATTGCCTATTTGATATTGCCAGTTGTCAGTATTAAATACGACGGTTTCCCAGTGATCAACATTTTGAGCAAAAACGAATAGTGCTGAAAATGTAAATAATAAAGTAAAATGAAATTTATACATGTGCTTTTTCGAAGTAAGAATTTATCCTATAATATACGACTTTTTAAAGCACTTAGCGTTTTTTTTACAGTAAGTGAAGTTTAGTATACTTAAAATTTTTATCAAGTTAAGTGCTGTTCTTTTTTCAGTGTCATCATTTCATAGACAATTCGGAGCCAAATCAATAAGCAAGGAAGTGCTTTTAATGCGTAAGGACGGATAAATTCTTCTCTCAAAAATCTGGGCATCAAATCAGACGGAGAAAGTGTAGTGAAAAGTATGGCAAAAACAAACAATACAATTACAAAAATAGAATATGGGCGATTTTGTAAGACAAACCAAATAGCGACACCAACAAAAGCAATAATGTAGGTAGGAGATTCAGATCCTGAACTGAAAATGACCGTGAATATCAATACAGATGCCAACATCAGGAGCTGAAATTTTTTGTTGGAAAACATATCAAAACGGAAGTAGGGCAATGCAAATAAAAATAATCCCGCTATCAAGAACGGTAAGTTGGAAACATATGGGTTTACAAAAATTCTGCGATACATACCCATGACTGAGATATCTTGCCATGAATCTAACACTGCATTTTCATTGTTTTTAACGGCCAATCTTTCAAACCATTCTATATAGGTGTTGCCCAACCAATCTGGTAACCATGCAAATGGAGCAATCACCAAAGAGAAAACAGGGCCATAATGATTTTGATCGAAATAGAGTGCTTTATATTTTCCGTAGAGTGTTACTTGCTCGATTATACAAATTGTAGTCTATAATTACGGTTATCTTTGAGAAAAATTTCCCGATATCTTCGTTAGAAAGCCCTGTCTGCTTGGCGCAGTCAAGCAGGCTCGCCGTAACTAAGGCTATGTCTACGTTTTCTGCCTTGATCTCGAAAAATTTTCCTTCCAAATATATCCGCACTTTTAGACTACAATTTGTATTACTTAGTTTTTTGTGAAAAACAACTATGTATTGTTATGTGAATGGTGCTTTCTCAAATTCCCCGAATCCTTTTGAATAGATTCCTGTAATTTTTTACTGGACCTCTTTGTTTTCCAGCGTAGTCGATCTTTATTTTTTCATCCACCAATTCATTTTGATTTAGACAAAGTGGATAAACAAATTCAGGAACTCCGAAATAATTGATGGGACCATATTTTATCGCATAAATCTGTAAGTTTCCAAGGTCATCTTTTTTGACCAGAGGAAATCCTTGCGTATAATCCAGATAGTATTTGACCAATCTGTTTGATTCGATTTTGTCTAATACCTCATCATTACTCTCTTCAAAATGAAATGCGATGTGTTCTCTTTTATCGAACAAACTGTAAGTGCCAAAATAATACCCTTTTTCCGATTTGATGATGCCATGCCAGAGAACAGAATTTAGAGGTGTGGGAGAAACAATTATTTTTTCATATTCGATACCTTGTCTTTCTAGTTCTGCTACAAAATTTTTGTTGGCAATTCCTTTTGATACAAATGTCCACATGATAAATGCGGTCGAAATTATCAACGTCCAATTGAGTATTTTCTGTCTTTTTTCTCTTGATCGATCCTTGACTAACAATAGCAGCACACCAACGAATAATATCAATGTATATACTGGTTCAAAAACATGGATATTATTTGTTGAAAATAGATGATCATTGAATGGACTTAATAATTTGGTGCCATATGTGGTGCACCAATCCAAAAGCGAATGGGTCATGATCGCTAAGAAAAATGCTAGACTCCAACTTGTCCTGGATTGTTTTTGTTGGTATATCTTATAAAATATTTCACCCAGAATAAAACTCAATACGATGGCAAGTACTATTGAATGCGATACACTTCTATGGACCGTTAAAAATTCGATACTATTAAATAATGGTGAAAGGAATACATCTAAATCTGGAATCGTTCCTGCAATGGCTCCGATGAGCAGCGACTTTTTTCCTATATCTTTATCCTTTACAGCTGCAAAAGTGATTGCTCCTAGTAAACCTTGTGTTAGTGAGTCCATTTACGTTTTAGTGCTTTTTGTACTCTATTAACGTATGATAAAATCAAACGTTCAGCCAAACTTATCAATATTTCTTTGTCTTTCCTTACAACGAACTAATTTTCTTTTTAGTAGCCGATATTATTTTGTTAGAATTACCACAAAGCTCTTGTTTCTCGAATTTTCTCACATTGAATACACAATCACCAAGTAGAACATATTGAGATTCGCGTAGATTTCTCTGATGAACTTGTTCTTACTTCTATGTCATTGCCCGCTACCGTTGGGCAAAATGGGCGAGGCAGTGTACAGACCTGTTTTCAGATTCAATATGGCTACACTGTTTTTGTAATGTAATTGTTAGATTTATACAGATTTAAATTTAAAATAATCGATAATGCTTGAAGCTTTATTTGGCGCATCGTTAAATACTTCAATACACAAAACAAAAGTCTGACAATCAGATGACTGCCGGACTTTTAAACCTTTATGGAAAAAGGAAACTTATCAAAAAATTCTGTAAAATGTGAAGATCAATTCTATTTGATTTACATTATTTAATCAAAATATGAGTTGAAATTGAATCAAAGTAAAAATTCAAGAACTACTCATTTCTGTACATCCAACTTGGCTGATAATTCTCTGATCTATTGTATTTTCTAGGAGTTTTTTTCGATTTCATTAAATTCCCTAGATAGCTGATGAAATTTAGCGACTTGATTTTTTCTATCATAATTCAATAAATTTTAAAGATTTATATGTTGTGTTCCATCACAAATTTTGGTTTTGCTTGGAAACTATTCTCATTACAAATATGGACCATTATTCGCATTTAAAAAAGTATATAATATTTATGATAACTATAAGATATTTTTATATCTTAATGACAGTGTAGGTCATATAACTGCAACTGTTTTCAATATAGGTATTGTTCTAAAGCAGTGATTTCTGATCTACTAATGAATACTTAATTTTTTCAGTCAAAAAATTTACTTCGCATGAATTTTACTTTTCATCAATTAAAAATTTTCTTAGAGGTCGTTCGACATCAGAATATCACAAAAGCTGCTGAGGAAATGTATATGACCCAACCTGCACTTTCAATACAACTAAAAAATTTCCAAAAACAATTTGATATTCCATTAATTGAAAAAGTAGGAAAGAAATTTCAGTTGACAGATTTTGGAGCATCAATTGCTCAGATATCCGAAAATATATTGGGTGAGGCGGAGGAACTCAAGTATAAAACAAAAGAGTATGAAGGGCTGTTGACAGGAAAACTTCGAATATCATCGGCATCTACAGGGAAGTATGTCATTCCATACTTTCTTAGTGAATTTGTTCATAAATATCCGGGGATAGATCTCAGGCTTGATGTCTCTAATAAGACCACAGTCATCAAACAACTCCAAAATAATGAGATTGATTTTGCATTAGTATCTGTGCTCCCAGAAAAACTAGAAACGCATGAAGAGTTATTGTTAGAAAACAAATTGTATTTAATTGGAAATACTAAAAAGATTATCAAATCTCGACCATTGATCTACCGAGAACAAGGTTCTGCGACAAGAAATGCAATGAGCACCTATTTTATTAAATCCACTAAACGAAAAAGTATAGAGTTAACTTCCAACGAAACTGTGAAACAAGCAGTAGTTGGTGGACTTGGTTATTCTATCATTCCATTGATCGGTATGAAAAATGAACTGCAAAATAAAGAAGTATACATCATCCCATCAAAAGGGCTTCCTATCCTAACTTATTGGCGGCTAATATGGGTAAAAAATAAAAAACTTTCTCCAGTTGCTTCTGCTTATCTAGATTTTATTAGAAAAGAAAAGGATGCAATTATTGAAAAGCATTTTGGATGGTACGTGAAATTTAAAAAGATGAAAAAGTAATTGGATAAAAACGCCCTAAAAATATTAACACTAGTTTTTACACAACAGTATATACACTAACTATCGTTATGCTGCTCAATTTTTCTGGTATATCCAATCAAGATAAATTTATTCTAAACAATTAAAATGATTGATTTGTATTCAAGCACACATCCATCTGATTAACTATTTCCAACAATTCTTTTTCGGATGCAAATCTAAAACCGTGACAATTCGAGTCCATCATTTATCGTTCAGCATTTTGGCTATTTTATCGTAATACTCTTGGGTTAAAACTTCAGTCCAAGATGTTGGTTGTCCGCTACCGTATAATGCTAAATAGGTTACATCACTATTTTTAGTTGATGAATGCCAATGTTCAGTACCTTTTTCGCATTTGATGATATCGCCTTCTTTTAGTATTACTGGCTCTTTTCCTCTTTCTTGATAATAGGCTTCTCCATCTACAATTATCAATACTTGCGCCGTACTGTGTGTATGCCAATCCAAAGTTGAATTTGCTTTAAAAGTGGCTTTGGTTATGTTATACCCTAATTCTGTATCATCATGAATAATTGCATTTAACCAAGCTTCTCCGATGTAATGTGTATTGGGAGCTTTCTTACCATCAGTATGATAGGAGCTGATACTGTACTCTAAATTTTGGGAACATCCCAAAAATGATATTAGCGTAAAAAGGACAATAATTGAAAATTTCATTTTATCTATTTTGATTTCAAAATTCTTACTTGCTTTTCTTTGCTTACCTTCAACAATCCTGCATACTCGAAGCATAGTCCGTATAGCTCACTTAGCAGATATGCATTATAAAACAAAGCTCCTACGTCGCAGCCATAAATGTAAATATTAAATCAAGAAACTCAACCAAAAATACTTCCCCAAAAACCTATTGCAATTTAATGATTATTTGTTTTTCAAAACCTAGTATCGATAAAAAATAAGAACCACTAGGTAATCCTTGCAGATCAATTTCATTATTACCAGTTTTTGCTTTTACTGATTTTACCAACTTTCCGTTGCTTAAGCTATGTATGTGAATTTGATTTTCAACATGCTCTCCTTGTAAGAATACAGTACACTTTTCATTGGTAGGATTTGGGTAGGTGTAGATTTCAAATTTTGGACTAATTTCACTTGTACTAGTAATTGATTCATATATCAAACCAAACCATTCCAACCGGTTTGGAATGTTAGCTATCAACCACTGTTCTATATCCGGATCGAGTCTACCTGGATGGGTTATTAGCGTGTACGCAAAAAGTGCTGACTCTGCCAAGTCTTCTATCTGTGGATTGTTTTGAGCATATTCGGTAACAAACGTGGGGTCTTGATTTTGGGCGTTTAACCAGGATGGATCATTTTGATACATGAATTGATAAGAAGCATGTACAGATTCATGGAACACCGTTTCTTCTAAATCATTCGTGCTAATCCGTGCGTCCATATTTTCTGAGTATAAAATAAAAAATTGACCTTCTATTTCTGCAAAGGCTCCCCCATCTCCATTATGAATCACCACGTGGTCTAATAAATTCCTTTGAAAATCAGGCAATTTCCCTAGTCTCGGACACAACTTATCTGCATATTCTTTTGCCGCCTCTTGAGTCAGAAATGAACTATGACACCAAATTTCTAAAGAATTACCATCCATAAAATTAGCTTCAAAGACAAAAGTATTGGTATCAAAAAGACCACCACCGTTGGGATCCCCAGGCATTTCCTTATTTGCAAGTCCAATAAAATCCAAGTTTTCAAAAACATCAAGATCGGTATCCAGGATAAAGTCTATATCGTTAGATACTACCGAGTTAGGAAACAATGGATTCTGTGCAGTCAGTTGTGAACTATTTGTGATCACATAAAGAATGAAAGCGGTAAGTTGAATTATCCTTTTGTACATAACTGGTTTATTACTATTTAAAGCGTTTGACTACTTCAAATTTAACCCAAAAATCCTGACCAATCATCTCAGTCGATATTCTTTTTCAGTTGAACTACTCAGGTATTAAGAGCGCATTCGGAAGTAGATTACTATAAGGGGTTGCTTTTGAAAGCTAATTTACCGATTTGTTAATTAAGATAGCAATTTTTGCCACACGGCTTTAGCAATGCTGTCCCTTTTTCAAGTAGGTAGTACAAAGATCGGCCAACCCAGCCAATAAAGAGTTGGGTTTTGTTTGTTAGGATAAGTTCAACAAAAGAAAGATATGCTGTGGTCATCGATTATTTTCTATCGTTTATCTTGGTCCATCTATACATCTATTTCTCTCATTTATTTACGATTTATTGGAAGCAGGTAATGTAAAATGAAAAGTAGAACCACCAGGTGCTACCGTAACCCAAATCTCGCCTCCATAATTTGAGACAATTTTTTTACAAATTGCTAGACCTATTCCGTTACCAGAATTTTTGTCCGTTGAAGAGAATAGATCAAAGAGCGTAGGTAATATATAATCTGGGATGCCTCCAGAATTATCAGATATTTTAATTTCATATAAATCTTGACGCTGAATATTGAAATCTATTGTGATAATGGAATCGTTTTCTGTTTTGTTATGAACGATACTGTTCTTTATTAAATTTTGAAAAAGTGTAATCAGTAATGTTTGGTGGCTACTCACCGTAGGAAGATCTTTTTTTATAATTATTTGAGCGCTTGATTTTTTTATCATGTCATATAATAGTGCTTCAACTTTTTCCACGATGATATTTAGGTCAACAGGTGCTTCTTTAGGAAGATTGGTGCCAATCTTAGATAATTTCAACAAGTCATCTATCATTGAAGATAACTGACTAACACTTGAAGTGATGAAATTTAAAAACTGAATACTTTTTTCATCAAAATTGCTATTTGACTTCTTTAATAATTTTGCAAATGAATTGGCTGTGTGAATAGGTGCTTTTAAGTCGTGTGCAGCAACTGCAGCAAAATTTTCTAAATATTTGATTGATTCATTCTGGTTGAGTATGGCTGTATTCAGTTGCTTGTTTTTATCTGATATTATATGATTCAGTTTGGCAAGTTTTTTCTTATTCTTCTGAACGTAGAATAAACTGAATGTAATAAGTACAAGGAGGCAAAGCGCACCGATTAATGAGCTATAAAGTTTATTTCTTTCTCTTTTTCTCGTTTCTATTTCTCTTTCGGTTTTTTGCTTATAGGTATTTGCCTCCTCTAACAAATTTGCTGCTAATCTTATGTCAGCCTGCTTGTCAGTATTATTAGCGGTACTGCTATCATTAAATTTGCTCAAGTAGAGGTAAGCATTTTCATAGTCTTTTCTAGCGTGAAATAATTTAGCTAAGTCTTGATTTAATTCTGGATTTGGGATGTAAGTCTCCAGATCGATAGCCTTCCTGTAATATTTCTCCGCTTCGTCGTAATTCTTGTTTTCAGTAAAGTAATCCGCAATGCCAACATAGCTATCATGAATTCCTTTGGTATCGTCTTTTTCATTGGAAATTGTAAGTCCTTTGTTGAAATAATAAATAGCAGAATCTTGCTTATTAGTCATTAAATAAGCATTAGCCAGACTATTATACAAATATCCTAGCTCAGAACTTTTTTCATCTTTTTGTTGATTGATAACTTCGACACATATCGCTTTACATTTTTCATAGTTTTCTATTAGTGAATAACTATTTATTAAGCCATAGTAGCTGTAATATTTTATTTGGTCATACTTCTTATCAATTACCACATCGATATTATGAGAAAAAAGATCAATAGCTTTTTTATGTTCTCCAATTTTATTGTAAGCTACCCCCAGATCGATACTGTATTGCAGATATTTGATATCAAGCGAATCTGCAAAGGATAGGCTGACTTCATAGCTTTTGAGAGCGGTCAGAATATTCCCCCTATTCATGTTATAGTAACCCCATAAATTATAATAGTACGCCTTTGACAGATTTTTGTCGGAGTCAATGAATGATTCCTTTGCTTTATTGATATATAAATTGAATTGGTCTTTATGTCCAGTCAGATATGCTCTTTCTGCTATTTTGGTATAGTATAATATTTTGTCTACTTTTTTATCTAATTTATGTGCCTTTGCTTGTAGGAGTGTGTCTACAAAATGGCTGTGCTTATTTTTAAATAAGGTGAAGATGGTAGCCATGATTTTATTCATTCCATCCTCCTCATCAAGCCTACAGGTAGCCATGATTTTTTCAGCATATAGTTTAGTAGAATCTACGTTTTTATCTGAAGCATATATTTCAAATATCGAATAAAGGATTGAGCATCTCGACGATTCTGTCATGTTAGGCCTTAGCTCTGATTTTAAACTATCTAAGTTGGATGCACCAATAGAGTTCGTGTATAATAATACCGATATAGTGATAATGTATAGTGATCGAAAAGGAATAATTTTATTTTTTGATTTAATTAATTTCATCTTACAATAACTATATTGGTTAGAATGATTTATCGATAGTCTACAATTATGTTGAGTCTTTTCAAAATCTCAATACTCATTTTTTAAATTTCAAATTACAGGTAAACGCAAAGAAAACAACTACCTCCTCCCCTAGCAAAACCCGAAAATCTCCACCAACCATCTCACCCGATATTTTGTGTTTCAGTTGGGCAACGCTGGCGTTAAGACATTTGGAAGGAAATAGATATTATTAAGGTGTTGCTTTTGAGAGCTAAAATAGCAATTTGCTAATTAAAATAGCAATTTTTTATGATTATGACATTTTTGTCAGTTGCTATTGTAAAGTATGTTTATAATTTTGATTACAATTTCATTGTTACAATCCATTTACTTTGCTTTCGGCAATTACCTACTGACCGTTGATTTTTTAAAATTTAATTTCAAATGGATGGTTTGGGAGGTCGCTGTTAATGACTTGGAGTAGGGAATTCGGGTTTTGTTTGTTAGGGGATATTATTCTGTGTCGCCGAAGAAGGAGGGTATGCTGTGTATGTAATGTTATGTTGCATTACTTCTTATGTGGATCTCTGTCCAGAACTATACTCAGAAAAATCGTATACTCTCAAGTTCCTAAAGTTATCCCTTGCATACAACCTATCACCTTGAATTCTAAATTCTGCTATGGCTGAAAGAAAGTTATCTTCATCTACGACAGTCCTACTGACTACGGAATCGCTAAGTCTGTCGAAAATTATAATTTCATAAGGATATGCTTTTGCATCCTTTTTCTCTGCATTCCAGTTTTCATTATTGTAGCAATCCACATAGTATCTTGCATTCCATACTCCAGTTCTTTGAATTCCAACGATAGAATTTAAATGCGGATTATCTTTAAATTCTGACCTTGGAAAGCAAGTTTTAGAATTAAAATCTAATTCTATAAATGGACTTACAAATCGAGACAGGTGTTTATCGTAACTTAAATCACTAATATAACTAGGAAATCCTTCGCCTTGTAAAATCCACTTATCTACAAACATTCCATCTTTCATATTGAAGGCATACAAACAATAGGAGGACTCCTCATTAAGACCTATGTAAATAAGTCCGTCTATGCAATTAATAATACTTACAGTTGTATAACTAGCGAGACTTAAAGTCCAGCTCATACTTCCATCGGATTTGTTTATAGTTTCAATGATATATTCTCCTGCTTCGTTTTTTCTGCGAAAGGCAATTTTATCTGTCATAGAACAATAAGTTGGGTAGTACGAAATAGATTCAAGCTGCCACACTTTTTTCATTTCACTATCGAGGAGTATCATGAATTTAAAAGTACGATCATTAAACATGCAATAATCTTCATCCAATACTTTACATACGTATAGGTCATGCGACGAAACATCCTTTTCATTTAAAAAAAATCTCTCACCTTCCTCTATATCACTAAAAAAATAATCTGTTATTCCAAACATTAAAGTTGGATACCCTATTAATCTTACTTCTATTTTTAAATTCTAACAATACATTTTCACTATCCTGATTAATTATTTTAAAATTTGAGTTTATAATCAATTCAGAATTAAAAAATTCAAATCGATCTACATTTTCAATAATATCAATTAGTTTAAGCATATTTTTCTAAGTATTATTACTTGGAAGGTACCTTTAAATCTATTGCCCCCATATAGTCTAACAATTGAGGAAGTCTGCCTCCTGAAACTTTGCTTGTCGAAGTCTTTTTCTCTATTTTTAGTATCGCTGTTGTAGTTCCTCCCATTTCTTTCCTTATTCTGATAGACTAATGCAACCTAACTCATATGAATACAAATGTCGGCTACTCAAACAAACCCAAAACTCCAACCGAAATGACCAGCCGATATTTGTGTTTCAATTGGACAACACCGAAGATAAATCAGATTCCGGAATTATGTTACTATAGTGTTTTGTATTTAAGGTTGTTTCCTTTTCCTTCTGTTTGGATAATAATAATTTCAAATGGATGGTTTGGGAGGTCGCTGTCAATGATTTGGAGTAGGGAATTTGGGTTTTGCTTGTTAGGGGATGTTCAACGGAATGGGCATATCCAGTGTCTCCGACTGAAAGGAGGATATGCTGAGATCATGCCTAGTTACCCTTAGTTCTTTCTTTCATTTATTATGTAAATCGTTGCCCTTCCTTTTCCTACTTGTTTGATTAATCCTTCATCAACTAAGTACTTTATATCTTTTTTCAGGATGTATGGTGTAAACTCATTTAATGAATTTGTTAGGTCACTAATTTTAATTGGTTCGTTTTCTTTTATGAAACTTAGAGCTTTTGTTTGTCTTAGATTAAGGTAGCTCTTTTTGTCTTTTATTTCTTGATATTTTTGTTCCAATTTTTGAATTGTTTTTTTCAGTGTATTAAGGAAAAAAACGATCCATTTATCAATCTTTTCTTTTTTGTTGTATCTATTCTTTTGTCCCGCCATCAAAGCTTTGTAATACTCTTTTTTTTGTTTTTCAATCTCAAATTCTACCGATGCGTATTGAACAAAGTCATAACCAGATTTAAGGAGTAGTAATGTTGTCATTAATCTTGATAGTCTTCCATTTCCATCTTGATATGGATGTATAGATAAGAATTCATATATAAATGTCGCAATTACGATTAAAGGATGGATTTCTTCATTCTCAATTGCATTATTATTCCATTCTATAATTAATTTCATTTCTGATTGGACAAGATGTATTTCAGTCGTATTGAAAATTACTTTCTGGCTCCCATCAGGATAGTTGGCAACTACCTTATTCGAAAGCGTTTTATATTTACCTCTATGCCTATAGTCCTTTTTGCTTTTGTTAAGTAGTGTTTTATGCAGTTGGTGAATATGGTTTTCTGAAATGTCTATTGAGTGGAAAGCGTCTAAAATTAAGTTTAGAGTATCATAATACCCAAATACTTCTTGTTCATCTCTTGTTTTGAATGAAGTAATTTTAATAGAGTTAACAAAATCTTCTACTTCTTCGTTCGACATTTTTGATCCTTCAATTCGTGTTGAAGAAGCTATACTTTCTATTGTTGCGATTTGTCGAAGTTCATTGAGATATCTTGATTCTTTACCTCCAATTTGATTCCATTTACCTCGAAATCCATCTATAAATCCTATTATTTTTAGGATCTCTTGATTTGTCTTAAAATTGAACGACAGTTTAGATTCCATTTTCGACTTATTTGATACTTATTTGTATTTTATTCGAATATATAGTCGAATTGGCTTATTTGCAAGTTATTCGTATTTTATTTTTTGAATTGAGGGCAACTCAAAGGAACACGATTATCATTTTCCTTTTGTTTGGATAATAATAATTTCAAATGGATGGTTTGGGAGGTCGCTGTTAATGATTTGGAGTAGGGAGTTCGGGTTTTGTTTGTTAGGGATGTTCAACAGTACCTAATATCTGGCGGCTAAAAGAGGATCACCACAATTTGTTTCGATTAAGTCTAGAAGGATGAGACTATTTCATCAAAATCTCGATGAAATTATTTAATTAAGAAAATATTCATTAAGTTTGTAACGAGATTGCTCCCTACCCTATGTAATGCCCATTACAACAATTAGTATAAATTCTTTTTTACTAACAAAATATTCAAAACAATGCTTATGAAAAATTTTAAATCAGCAATTGGAGTTCTCTTATTTTTGACTGTTGCATTTTCGTTTTACTCCTTTACAGTTGGAGGTTCATCTGATGTTATGGCCTCAGATATTAATACCAACAACGATATTTCCGAAACTGAAACTTATGTATCAGAAGAAGAAAAAGAAGAAGTATTAACTTCCTTACTAAAACTTAAGGAAGTTAATCCAAATCCTACTATCGAAGAAATTAATTCTTTTTTCGCGAAAGCAAACAAAGATCAAGTAACTTGTGGAAGTTGGACTTGGGCAATGGTAGGGTGTGTAAAGTGTTATTCTAGGTCAAATTTAAAGTTTAGAAAGATGAAGTCTAAAAGATGGTGTTCGGATAGTTCTGCACCATCAGGAGGTTATTGGCAAGTTATCTATTGGTGTGATGGAAGATGCTAAAAAACAACTTTTAGTTTTATAGATTGCAAATACGAGTTTTATTTTCTCACCTATTTTTTGATAAAATAAAGCTCGTATTTTTTTGAGCGTATCGTTAATCTTACATAACATGATGTTTTGGATGACAAGCATAGCTAGAATTTTAAAACGAATGACCACTTACACTTATGCTAAACATATTTAATAAGATTGTGGTGAAAATTTCCTTCCAATATATACTTCTATTAGTTTTTCTATTATTTCCGATTATACTTAACGGTCAAGAAAACCTAAAACCTACTTTGCAAGAAGCGCATCAAGCAGCTTTTCATGCTGCAATGATAGGTCGATCAAATTCTAAAACTGAGCCAACAAATTTCGCTAATATCCAATATCCAGACCAAAAAAAACTGGAATCACAAAAGGATTTTGCATTTGGAAATGCATCCTTAACTGGAGCTATTCTAAATGATGCAGGCCAACCTTTGGAATTTGTAAACGTTGTGTTATATGATAAGTTAACTAATGAATTTGTCAAAGCTGAAGTTACTGAATCTAGTGGACGCTTTGAAATCAATGAACTTAGTCCTGGCACCTATTTTATAATCGCGACCTTTCTTGGAATGCCAGAATTAAAGTCAATAGACTTTTTGGTAAACAATAATCAAAAAGTAAAACTTGACACTATGAAATTTGCTCCGGCAGGTGTGGACTTGGAAACAGCTGAAGTAGTAGCTCGTCGTCCAATTATAGAAACAAGACCTGACCGAACGATTTTTAATGTAGGTGAAACCATCATTAGTACTGGATCGAATGCATTAAGTTTATTGCGCAAAGCACCTATGGTAAGCGTTGATAACAACAATGACATTCGAATTTTAGGAACTCCTGGCGTATCCATTTATATTGATGGACGTCCTTCCCCGATGATTGGTGAACAATTAACATTTTACTTGCAATCCATCACGGCAGAGCAAATCGACAGAATAGAAATCATCACTAACCCCGGATCACAATATGATGCTCAAGGATCCGCAGGTATCATCGATATTATTTTGAAACAAAATCAAGACCATGGAACCAATGGCTCTTTATCCTACACTTTAAGTAAAGGCCAAAAATTTCGAAATAATGTAAACGGAATGTTAAATAAAAGAACTAAAAAATTTAATATTTTTGGAAATGGAGGATTTGGCAAAACAAATAACCTAACTTCTATTGCGTCTTCAAGTATGCAAAATGATATATTCTTGGATGCAGATATTGTAAATCAAGAAGTTAAAAACTTCGGAAATTTGAGATTAGGAACAGATTTCTTTATGAATCAAAATCATACTTGCGGGATTCTTTTCGACTATTTCAAATTGACTGGGTTCAACGAAAGTGAAAATGAAACAACGATCTCCAATGTTGTCAACCTAGAATCGATAGATAGTATATTGTTAGTAAAAAATGAAGATACTGTTACTGCAAAGCATCGCCAATTTAACCTTAATTACAAATTTACGGAACCAACTCGTGGAGTCCTATGGAAAGTTGATTTGAATAGCGGTAAGTTTAACAATGTCAGCTTCAAAAATCAACCGAATCAATATTATGATAGTAGCAGTGAAATCTTACTTTCTGAAAGTGAAAATAAACAAGAATTACCTTCTGAAATTAAATTATCTTCATTAAAGTTTGATTACGAAAAAACACAAGAGAAAAACCGATTTGGTTTTGGTGGAAAGTGGAGTGACATCAATACAAGTAATTTATTGGAAATTCAAAGGGATTCAAACAATTTAGATACTATATTTCCATTTGCTACTCAACAGTTTGTTTACGATGAAAACACCTTCGCCATGTATGGGAAATTTAGTGGTAATTTTTCTGATAATTTTGGATACGACTTTGGGTTACGAACAGAATTTACAAAAGTTACTGGAGAAAGTCCACTGTTTAGTATCTTTGCCGAGGATTCAGTTGTTCAGTTTAATTACTTTAATTTATTTCCAAACTTAAATTTAAGTTATCAACTAAACCCAGAATTACAGATCCGAACTGGTTTTGCAAAACGAATACGGAGACCTGATTTTATAACATTAAATCCATTTGAAAGCCCAATCAATGATATTTCGTATCAACAAGGCAATCCAATTTTGAATCCTGAACTTGTCACTAAATATGAACTGGGAGTCACCTACAAATATCAGTACAACATTAAGTTTTCATATAGCCAAACAAACAATCAAATCACTCCATTTAATACCCCTGATGATTCTGATGAACGATCCGATGTTTCTTCTTGGGACAATATCAATAGTCAAACACAATTTGATTTAGATATCAGTATGCCAATAGAAATAACAAAGTGGTGGGAAACCTACAACTCAATATATGTCAATCGAATGAAATTTGCTTCCACTTTTGAAAACAACCTTTCCACTATTGATACAAAAGCTACTTCCTACATGATCTATCATCAAAGTTCACTGAGATTGCTATGGAATATAAATGCAAATATTAATTTTTGGTATCAAGGAGAAGGAATCTGGAATGGAATTTTTAATCACGACCCGATCTGGGAATTTAGTATCGGCTTGGGTCGTACATTTTTACATGATCAACTAGGTGTTGAATTATCGTTTAATGATCTTTTCAAAAGTACTGGATCAAGTGGCCGTTCTGATTTCACAGGTCGATTTACTGATGTCGACGCAAGTTGGGATAGTCGCAGAATCAGTATTACCGTTTCCTATTCATTTGGTAAAAGAGATGGGCAAATGATGAATGAGTTTTTTAAGGAGGAAAATAAAACTGGTCAAGAGGCAGATGTTAATCGAGTAGAGAATGGACAGCGTATTTTTAGATAATTATAATTCCAACAATGGGAGCTAATTGGTCATGAGCTTTACAATTGTGTTATACAGATTGTATTATATAATCGCGCTGGCTTGTACTACAAAAGGGCTTGCAAATTATATGGAGGAAAAATTTATTAAGATTAAGGCGAAAAACGTAAACATAGCCTTAGTTACCGCGCTGGCTTGCATTGCAAAAGTACATGACTTTATTTTCAACGCAGATATCGA
>CALFWW010000197.1 GCA_937928575.1 uncultured Saprospiraceae bacterium
TCCACCTTCAATAAATTCTATACTTTCGACACTCCAAGGACTTGATAGCCCTAGTGCCATTTCAAATATTTTTTCGCTATTCATAGCCCTCAAAATAATACTTTTGTATTAATTTTTACCCACTGTAATCAACATAGAGCCATTTTAAATATCAATTTGTATCAATCAATTAAACTTAACAAATATAATTGTAGTGTGCTAACAATAACATTTTATTGTGTTTAAATTAGCAAATTTGCTAACACTCAAATAGGAAACGATAATTTTTTTTGAATCGTTGGTAAGAATTACTACTATTTACTGATTAATTCAGCAGTAGGTTGTTTAGGGGTGATTTCAATCTCAGCTACTTTGCCAATTTTTTGATTACCGACAAAGACAGCGGCTTTTACTTTTGTTAAACCACTCTTTTGGCCATCAACATTAACAACTTTAAATGGCTGATAATATCTTCGGGATTTTATTGTTGGAACTGTACCATCAATGGTGTAATGAATAGCGCTCTTAGGGGCTGAAGAAATGATGGCTACTTCAGGTGATTTTTTGTTGCCTACATATCTTAATTCAATCTCCAATTTCATCATACTATCGTTGTTTCGGGCCATCTGGACAACCAAAGAATCTGACATCTGGCGCAATTTTTTTCTAAAGATAGGCTGCTTCGAAAGGTCGTTCATCTCAAAAGGATCTTCAATCAAATCAAACAACTGAACCTTCTCTTCCCTTCCGGTAAAATACTTAATCAATTTCCAATTGTCAGCTGCCAAAAAGCTTCGCTGAGAATTGCCATATGCCAGTAACAAACTTTTACGAATTGTTTTATTTGGATTCTGAAAGACAGGTGCAAAACTCTTACCATCAATTTTTGTTGGAATATCAATACCCGCCATCTCACAGATAGTTGGATAAATATCATGGATATAACAACTTGTTTCCAAAGTGGTATTAACGCGAATTCCTGGGCCCATAAAAACCAGAGGAATGTTTGTGCTATGTTTATATAAGTTCTGCTTGCCCATCAGTCCATGTTGACCAAGTGCGATTCCATTATCACTCATTAAAATGACAATCGTTTTTTTATCTAGTTTGGTGAGTTTAAGAGCGCTTAAAATACGTCCTATTTGAGTATCCATTTCAGATACCATAGCATAATATGCACGAATATCCTGTTTAACCCATTCTTCATTAAGCGGGGTAGGGTGTATGGTCTCATCTTTCACCTCTAATGCACCCGTATCGAAAGCGTGTTTTTCGCTAAAATTTTTGGGCAAGCTAATTTTTATATCATTATAGCGTGTTGTAAACTTTTCTGGTGCCATATAAGGACGATGTGGAGAGGTAAATGCAACCACTGCCAAAAATGGATTGCTTCTATTTTCCGTCCATAAAAAATCAAGGACACTATTGGTAAAAACAGTACTGGAAAAATCATTTGCCTGTGATTTATTTAGTAACCCATTTTCGAGATGATGTACAATTGGTGTGTCATGACCTCCATCTTTTATTGAATGTTCTTTTCCTAAAAACACACTGTTTCCGTAATCAAAGTATGAAATAAAATCTTCTTCTGATCCCAGCCATTTTCCAGTATAAAAAGTATCATAACCAGCTTTTTGAAAAAGGTTGGGAAAGGCTGTAGGTGTTCGATTAGGGTTCAGGAAATGTTGACCGCTAAAAAACATTTGCTGGCTGAATTGATCTACCTCCTCATTTGGAGAACCAGCATTGTAGGCATTCTTGAATACGGTTCCGCTCGTAATTAATTGATCTATATTGGGGGTGACTACTTTTTCATTTCCTAAACGATTGATCGCATGAACAGCAAGATCATCTGCCATTAAAATCAAAATGTTAGGTTGGTCAACTGCAGAATTATTAAGTTGACAACTGCTGAATGTTCCAAATACTAGACAAAGAAGTACATAAAAATATCGATACTGCATTTAATTGATTAGGCTGCTAAGTATAATTTACAGATGAGGTAATCAATAAAAAATACTAATGAAATTTGTTGGTCTGTAAGGGTGAGTTTTCGTACTTCAAAAATAAAATTATTAACCTAAACAAGAAGAATTCAAGCATCGATATTTAAAAGAAATGCGAGTTGTAGATAAAACAAGGTATTTGTTCCTCAAAATCAGGTCGTTTGTCAATTAAATATCCGATTTGGTTTACATCAAGGTATTTTTGATAATATAATAATAATTCCATTTCACATTCAACTTAAAACAAATCAATAATGAGACTTTTGTACCTTAGCTTTTTATTCTTATCAATGAATCTTATATCCATGGCTCAACCCGAATCTACCCAATTACCTGGCGATCCAAAGCTACCTAGTTCTGCTGCTGAACTACAAAAATTAATCGAGGCTGGCACTACCAAAAGCAAATACAGTGTTGAAGATTTTTTCAAAACACCAGACAAATCCTCCTATCAACTTTCACCAGACGGTCAATATTTTTCTTATATGGGACCATTTGAAAGAAGAAGAAATATTTATATCCAGAAAATTGGAGAAGAAAAAGCAGTACGAATAACGTCAGAAACGGATCGAGATATCAGTGGTTATTTTTGGGCAAATAACGATCGATTAATTTTCATTAAGGATAGTGGAGGAGATGAAAACTTCAGCCTATTCGGTGTCGATAAGGATGGTACGAATTCAAAAGATTTAACGCCATTTGAAAAAGTAAGAATCGAAATCATTGATGACCTACAAGATGTGGAAGATGAAATGATCATCGGGATGAATAAAAACAATCCAATGTTATTTGATCCGTATCGAATTAATATCAACACCGGCGAAGTAAAGCAATTAGCCAAAAATGAAAATCCAGCAGAACCTATTTCTACATGGATGACCGATCATGAAGGCAATTTAAGAGTTGCAATCAAAGTACAGGATGGAATCAACCAAACTGTAATGTATCGCGCAACCGAAAAAGATGATTTTAAAGATATCATAA
Organism: uncultured Saprospiraceae bacterium; assembly: GCA_937928575.1. Classification (GTDB taxonomy): domain Bacteria; phylum Bacteroidota; class Bacteroidia; order Chitinophagales; family Saprospiraceae; genus CALDGQ01. The sequence continues at coordinate 2,970 of CALFWW010000197.1, forward strand.
CAACCAATTTCCGAGAAACGATGTCGCCTGTCTTTTTCGATTTTGATAATGGTAGCGTGGTTTATGCGGCATCAAATATCGGTCGCGATAAGAGTGTGATTATCAAATTCGATATGGAAACGGGCAAAGAAGTCGGTGAGCCCATTTTTGCAAGTGATGAAGTAGATGTGGAAAATATTTTTTATTCTAAAAAACGAAAAGTCCCTACTGGAATTTCTTATACCACCTGGAAACGTCAATATCATTTCTTAGACAAAGAAAGAGAACGTACACAGCAAATTCTGGAAGAGAAACTACCTAATCAAGAAGTAGTCGTGACTGGAATGAATAAAGATGAAGACAAAATGATGATCCGTACTTACAGCGATCGATCATTAGGTGCATACTATTTCTATGATGCAAAAAAAGAAAAACTAGAAAAGATTACAGATGTCAGTCCGTGGATCGATCCAGCAGACATGGCTGAAATGAAACCAATTAAATACAAAACTCGTGATGGTATTGAAATCAATGGATACTTGACTTTACCAAAAGGCAAGGAAGTAAAAAATCTTCCAGTTGTTGTCAATCCACATGGAGGTCCTTGGGCAAGAGATGCTTGGACATACAATCCAGAAATTCAATTATTGGCAAGTCGTGGTTATGCTGTATTCCAAATGAACTTTAGAGGAAGCGTTGGGTATGGTCGTAAATTCTGGGAAATGAGTTTCAAAGAATGGGGGCGTAAAATGCAAGATGACATCACGGATGGTGCTAAGTGGTTGGTAGATCAAGGAATTGCGGATGAAAAAAGAATCGCGATTTATGGTGGAAGTTATGGAGGATACGCAACCCTTGCTGGAATCACTAAAACACCAGATTTGTATGCATGTGCGATCGACTATGTTGGCGTTTCCAATCTCTTCACATTCATGAATACCATTCCTCCTTATTGGAAACCATACTTAGAAATGCTCTATGTAATGGTCGGACATCCTGAAAAGGATAAAGAAGCCATGACTGCTAATTCACCCGCTTTTATGGTGGATAAAATAAAGTGTCCACTATTTGTTGTTCAAGGTGCCAATGATCCTCGTGTAAATATCGATGAAGCAGATCAAATCGTTCGCTCTCTTCGGAAAAGAAACATCGATGTACCTTACATGGTGAAATACAATGAAGGACACGGATTTCATAATGAAGAAAATCAATTTGAGTTTTATAAAGCAATGCTTGGTTTTTTTGCTACTCATTTGTAGAGACTGAACCTTAAAAGGGCAATCTGAAATTTTTCTTTATCGGGAAGTTCTAGAAGTGCCCTTTTAATACAGATTGTATTCTAAAATCGCGCTGGCTTATACTACAAAAGGGCTTGCAAATTATATGGAGGAAAAATTTATTGAGATTAAGGCGAAAAACGTAAACATAGCCTTAGTACGGTGAGCCTGCCTGACTGCGCCAAGCAGACAGGGCTTTTCAACGCAGATATCGATAAATTTTTCTCATAGATAACCGCCATTTTGGGTTCAATCTGTATAAGGTTTATTTTACGCCTCCAATTTAGTTCCAAAAAATATCTTTTGTTCTCATCATTATGAAATAAGATTTCATTATTCTGGGTTCTATTGAATACATGCTAATATTGATGGTATTCGAAATTTGCATGGAGTTTTTCATTATTGAATTTAAGAAGAATTATCTTGTGTAACCTTAAACGGACTATCTGAAAATTTTCTTGCGAACGATATCCGAGCTGAGCACTTTTAAGGTTTAAATAACAAGAACAACATGAATATATCCCAGCAAATCAATCTGGCCAATGAAGTAGCTATCTACTTCTACAATCTACAAGTCCATTCTATCAAGAAACTAGCTGGAGAGGTCGATCTCAACTTCTTAGTAGAAGACACAAGCAAAAATCAATTTCTATTAAAAATAGCTCCTCTAGATCAAGATGTCGAACTCCTCAATCTACAAACTGCAATATTAAATCATCTTCAACAAAAAACGCCATGCATTGATTTACCCAAAATTTATCCAAACAAATCAGGTCAATATATAACTGAATTAAAAACAGATAATGGTTCAAAAAGATTTGCGAGATTAATTTCTTGGATTGATGGAAAAATGTACGCAGAGACGAGTCCACATACACCAGCGTTACTATTCAAGCTAGGAAAGGCGAGTGGACATTTGCATCAATTACTAAGCGACTTTGATCATCCTGCAGCACATAGAAATTACAAATGGAATGTATCCGAAGTGTTATGGACAAAATCTCATTTCGATTTATTCGATGAGGAAGAGCGGGAAATTGCAACTTATTTTCTCAATAAATTTGAACATGAGATTGAGCCAAAGTTAGCTGAATTTAGAAGCGGAATTGCACACAATGATATCAACGATTATAATATCGTGACTAAATCAATTGAAGGAGATTCCTCGATTGCTGGTCTCATTGATTTCGGAGATGCCATGTATACTTTGCGAATTAATGAATTAGCAATTGCGGGAGCATATGCTATGATGAGACATCATTTACCATTAGATGCAGCATATGATTTAGTGAAAGGATTTCATTTAGAATTTCCGTTGGAAGAAAAAGAAGTTGAAGCGTTGTACACTTTAATTGCATGTCGATTGTTATTGACAGTCACCAATTCTGCGATTAATAAAAAAGCATTTCCAGAAAATGAGTACTTGTTAGTTTCTGAAAAACCAGCATGGGATTTATTGAAAAAATGGAGTCAACTATCTCCAGATTTAGTTCATTATACTTTTCGCTCAGCTTGTGGATGGGAACCGTGTCCAACCAACAAGCATTTTCAATTTTGGGTAAAAACAAATCCTCCTTCCAATTTAGTGGATACTGACTTAACCAATGAAAAAATAAAACAGTTAGATCTGACCGTCGGAAGTACCGAGTTAGGAAATATGAATGTAGTGAATAATGCAGACCTGTTGAATCAACGTATACAGTCAATCATTGACAGCTCCCCGTCTCAAATTGCAGTTGGGAAATATCTTGAAAATAGAATTTTTTATACTACCAACGCATTTGAAATTAAAAGTAATCAAGGGAAAGAATGGAGAGCTACTCATTTAGGTTTAGATATCTTTGATAAAGCTAAGACGCCCATTTATGCGCCATGGGAAGGAGTTGTACACGCTGTTTCTAACAATACAGCGCCGAGAGATTATGGGCCGACTTTGATTTTAAAGCATCAAGTCGATGACGCTACCTCATTCTATACTTTGTATGGTCACCTCAATTGGGACTCCATCAAAAACTGGCAACCGGGTCTGCAAGTCATGCAGGGACAAGAAATTTGCAAAATGGGTTGCTATGAAGAAAACGGTAATTGGAATCCACACCTCCACTTTCAAATCGTGCTCGACTTGTTGGATTATGAAGGTGATTTTCCAGGTGTTGCCAGACCAAGAGACTTAGATGTTTGGGCTAGCTTATCACCCAATCCATTTCCCGCATTCAATATTCCAGAAAATAGAAGTGAACAATTAAATCGAGAAGTGATTCTGAATAGTAGAAAAACATATCTCGGTCGATCATTAAGTTTGTCTTATAAAAAACCACACCATATGGTTCGTGGTTTTATGCAATATCTATATGATGAATCTGGAAGAAAATATTTAGATACGGTCAACAATGTACCTCATGTAGGGCACCAAAATCCAAGGGTGGTTGAAGCGGCAAAAAGACAACTTCAAGTCCTAAATACCAATACAAGATACTTACATAAAAACTTGGTTCAATATGCAGAAGCACTAGTCAAGACGTTGCCAAAAGAGTTAAGTGTGGTCCATTTTGTAAACTCTGGCAGTGAAGCCAATGAATTAGCAATGCGAATGGCGGATATCTGGTCAGGGCAACATCAGTATATTATTTCAGAATCGAGTTATCATGGAAACACGGCAGGATGTGTCGCCATTTCATCTTATAAATTTGATGGCAAAGGTGGCATGGGTTGCTTACCTCATATTCACAAAGTACCAGCCCCAGATACTTATCGAGGAATTTACAAAGGCAAAGATGCGGGTGAAAAATATGCCATGCACCTACAAGAAGTTATTGAAAAAATGCAGAGAAATGGAGTCGCACCATCTGCTTTTATTATAGAGAGTATCTTAAGTTGTGGTGGTCAAATTGTACCGCCACCGAATTATTTCAAACATGCTTTTGAGTATGTTCGAAAAGTAGGCGGGCTGGCAATCGCAGATGAAGTACAAGTCGGTATGGGAAGAGTCGGAAAACATTTTTGGGGTTTCGAATTGCAAGAAGTAGTGCCTGATATCGTCACAATAGGAAAGCCAATCGGCAACGGACATCCATTGGGAGCGGTAGTGACGACACCAGAAGTGGCTCAAAAATTTGCAAATGGTATGGAGTATTTCAATACCTTTGGGGGAAATCCTGTTTCTTGTGCAATTGGGATGGAAGTCTTAAATGTTATTCAGCAAGACGGATTACAACAAAACGCTCTAGAATTAGGAAACTATCTGAAAAGTGAGTTGAATAAATTGCAAAACAAATTCCCTATTATTGGTGATGTAAGAGGAGAAGGACTATTTCTTGGGTTTGAATTGGTGAGAGATCCAAAAACTTTAGAACCTGCAGATAAGGAAACGACTTACTTGGCCAATCGAATGAGCGAACGTGGATTTTTGATGAGTACAGACGGACCATTACACAATGTTATAAAAATTAAACCACCTATGGTTTTTACAAATGACAATGCAAATGATTTGTTGGAAAATTTGGAAATGGTGCTAAACGAGAACTTTTTAACACGATAAATGGAGGAATTACTCCAAACACTTTCTAAAGAACTTGCTGGCGAGTTGCTTTATGATGATCTCATCAAAGCGCTCTATTCTGTCGATGCATCGGCTTATCGGGAATTACCATTGGCAGTTGCGTTTCCAAAGAACAATGAAGATGTAGTCAAACTCATCAATTTCGCTTTCAAAAATAAAGTGTCTATTATCCCTCGCGCTGCGGGTACTTCTTTGGCAGGACAAGTCGTAGGAAATGGTATCGTTGTTGATGTCTCCAAATATCTCAATAAACTAATAGAACTAAACGTGTCCGAAAGATGGGTCAAAGTACAACCAGGTGTTATCCAGGATGAGCTCAATCATCATCTAAAAGATAGTGGGTTGTTTTTTGGACCTAACACTTCAACTGCAAACCGGTGTATGATTGGCGGAATGGTAGGAAATAATTCGTGTGGGTCCAGTTCTATCGTTTACGGTTCAACCAGAGATCATGTATTAGAAATTGAAGCAATTTTGGCTGATGGGTCAACTACAATTTTCAAATCGCTAAATTCAGTTGAGTATAAAGAGAAACTTTCTAACAATACGTATGAATCCAAATTCTATAAACAGATAGACGAACTATTTAATAATCCTAAAAACAAAAGATCCATTGCGAATTCATTACCAAAGAAGTCTGTCACTCGACGTAATACAGGGTATGCGTTAGACGCATTGTCTGATTTGCAACCATTCAATGAAAATGGGGATGCATTTAATATGTGCAAGTTGCTGACAGGTTCGGAAGGAACATTAGCATTTACAACTGCAGTAAAATTAAATCTCGTACCATTACCAGATCCCATTGAAATGATTGTAGCAGTTCATTTTGAATCGGTACGAAAATCGCTCGAAGCGGTCGTAGATGCCATGAAGTTTAAGCCGACAGGTTGTGAATTGATGGATAAGAAAATCTTGGATTGTACAAAACCACATATCCAATTTAGGAAAGATCGATTTTTTATAGAAGGAGATCCTGGAGCGATTTTGATTCTGGAATTTCGAGCTAAAGTGGAGACAGATTTAAAAAATAAGATAAATGAAGTCATCACCTCATTTCAAGAAAAAGGTCATGGCTTTGCCTATCCGATTATTGAAATGCCACTGACAAAAAGAGTATGGAATTTACGAAAAGCAGGATTGGGTTTGTTGTCCAATATACCTGGAGATGAAAAAGCAGTCACATGCATTGAAGACACGGCCGTTGCCATTGAAGATTTACCAAATTACATTGAAGAATTTGAGGAAATGATGAGTAGATATGGACAGGAGACGGTCTACTATGCACATGCTGGAGCAGGAGAATTGCATCTTCGCCCAAAGTTAAATCTGAAAACTAAAAAAGGCATTGAGTTATTTGAAACCATCACTACTGAGACAGCAAAATTGGTCAAAAAATATCGCGGATCATTAAGTGGTGAACATGGTGATGGCCGATTAAGAGCCCAATTTTTGGAAATGCAAGTCGGAGAAAACAACTACCATCTTTTTAAAGAAATCAAGACGCTTTGGGATCCAACCAATATTTTCAATCCTGGAAAAATCGTCAATCCCAAACCGATGACGGAGCAGCTTCGATATGAGGGAATTCAAAAAGCGGTGGATGTCGATACGATTTTTAGTTTTCAAAAAGAAGGTGGATTTTTAAATGCTATTGAAAATTGTACCGGTTCTGGTGATTGCAGAAAGCTTAATTTTTCGGGAGGTACGATGTGTCCAAGCTATAGAATTACTTTTGATGAAAAAGATTCAACACGTGGTCGTGCCAATGCGCTCAGAGAATTTTTGAGTCGACCCAAGGAGATTGCAAAACCATTTCAGCAAAAGGAATTAGAAGAAGTCATGGATCTTTGTTTGTCTTGCAAAGGTTGTTTGTCTGAGTGTCCATCCAATGTGGATATGGCGACTTTAAAAGCAGAGTACCAATATCAAAAATATAAAGAGACGAAAATTCCAGCACGAGCAAAGTTTTTCGGACTCTCTCACAAAGCTTATCAAAAAGCACAATACTTTCCTAGAATTGCAAATTTATTGTTACATAATACACCGTATGGAAAGTTTTTGCAGTCAAAATACGGTTTAGCAACGCAACGAAGTTTTCCTAAAATTCAAAAAACCTCCCTCAAAAGATGGTTTAAAAGAAATAAAAAACGATTACCTATCAATGGGTATTCCAAAGGAACCGTTTATTTATTTTGTGATGAATTTTCCAATCACTTAGATGTTGAGATCGGTAAGAAAGCCATTAAATTATTATTGCATTTGGGATATGATGTCCAAATTCCTAAACATGTTGCTTCCGGACGAGCAGCAATTTCAAAAGGGTTGATTGACGAGACAAAGCGATTGGCCAATCGAAACATAGAATTATTATCAGAAGTGGTGACTACGAAAACACCTCTAATTGGTTTAGAGCCTTCGACCATTTTGACATTTCGGGATGAGTATTTAAGATTAGCTGAAGGAAACAACTTGCAAAATGCAACTGAAATTGCAACCAATACATTTTTGATTGAAGAGTTTATATACAATGAAATTCAAAAAGAAAAAATAAAATCGTCCAGCTTTACTAATGAAAAACAGGTAATACTATTACATGGACATTGTCATCAAAAAGCGTTGACTCAAATCGAAGATGCAATAGCAGTGTTAAGTTTGCCTGAAAATTATCATGTCGAATTAATTTCTTCAGGTTGTTGCGGTATGGCTGGTTCATTTGGATACGAAAAAGAGCATTATGAAATGAGTATGAAAATAGGAGCGGAGATTCTATTTCCAGCCGTTAAGCAGTCAAATGAGACTACAATTATTGCTACCTCTGGAACAAGCTGTAGACAACAAATAGAAGATGGCACATATCGAAAAGCTCAACATCCGGTATCAATCTTATACGATGCATTGAATGATGTATACTGCTGATTTTAAAATTGTCTTATACAAATTGTATTATTAAACAATTTCTAATTCTTGTAGCCCAATAAAAAAGAGCAATTGAAAATCAATTGCTCATAATCTCTTCGATTCTACTCTAGAGATGTCATAGTGGCTGGGTGCCGCCTAAATTATTAGGAATGGCCTCTTTTAATAATTAAGGTGCCTTTAGAATGTTCAAGTTAGTATTTTTATTGAATATTCAGAGATATAAAATTTTAGAATATCTAATAACACTTTAAATTCATGTAAAGTAGGAACTCAAGAGAATGCGAGTAGATTGAATAAAACATAAATCAGGGCATTTAACGCTATTCTTTTGACAAAAACAAAGCATTAACTGTTTTATTTGGAATCAATCGACTGAAATTTGTATATTTGAATCTAACCTATTTGCGCCCTTTCAAGTAGTCTCTCTACGATCATAATGTTAAATTTCGAAACATTGATGTGTTGACGTGACTTTTGATGCATTTTTCTATCTAAAAGGTGATAGCCCATTCATCTCTAAAAAATTCGCCCTAATACCATTTCAGCCAACATGCGGATATATTGAATTTACACTTTGCTTAATTCGCTGACTTTTAATTGAGCAATAATACTATATATTTTAAAACACTATTTTCTTTAAAATCAAAAAACATTTAACTATGCTTAAGAAATACATCCTATTTCTTTTGACGCTAGCATCTTTTGTAACAATAAATGCTCAGGTCAATTTTACAGCAAATGATGTGGTTGTACCTTATGATGGATTATTTCGTCCTGGAGTAAATCCTGGTTATGAACCACCATGGACTGATTTCGGTATCTCTGATCTTGCAGAATCAGCAAATGTCAGAGTACTTCGTACAAGTTTACCGGACAATATCACTAGCTTTTATGGATTACCACTTTGGGATCCGATCTACGATTATTATCAAGCAAATGGTCAAGAAGAATTGACGGTTATTCTTGGTGATCCAAGAGAAGATTGGAGAGATTATACTGATTTTTGTACAACCGACACGTATGTTGACGAAAATGGAGTGACTCAACCTTTACCAGGGTCCAATTTATTTGAAGGTCTACATTTACCAATTTGGGACGGTGGTGCCAATGGTACACCATATAATGATGACAACAAAATGGCTGCCTACACTTGGGAATTGGCCAATAGATTTGGTGACCATATCACTTTCTATGAGATCTGGAACGAGCCAGGTTTGGATTTTGCTGGTGTGGGTTGGAGACCCCCAGGTGACCCTTTCGGCAACTGGTGGGATAATGATCCAGAACCATGTCAATATAAATTAAAAGCACCAATCGAATATTTCGTTAGAACATTACGTGTTGCATACGATGTTATCAAAACAGTTGATCCAGATGCATATGTAGTGTTGGCAGGTGTTGGTTACGAAAGTTTTTTAGATGCAATTCTTAGAAATACAGATAATCCTGTTGATGGTTCTGTTACACCAGAATATCCTTATGGTGGTGGAGCTTACTTTGATGTAATGGGGTTTCATGCTTACCCTCATTTTGATGGAAGTACTGGATACCGTGAGCCTCCAACTTACGAATTAGTATTCGAGCGTCACTCTGATGGAGCCGCAAATGGATTGTTGAAAAAACAAGCTTTACGTCAAGAAGTTTTATCTAACTACGGTTATGATGGAACTACTTATCCAGCAAAAGAATGGATTTGTACGGAGTTGAATTTACCAAGTGAAAGTGGATATTTCCACCCAGATGGTTGGGAATATTTAGGTGGTGAAGTGGCACAACGTAACTACATGTCTAAAGCATTGGTGACTGCAGCTAAAATGGGATTAACTCAAGTACACGTTTGGAAATTGGCAGAAAGAGAATTGTCAAGTCAAGCAGATGATGAGTTTGATAACATGGGACTTTTTGAAAAAATTGAAGGAACAGCAGAATACTCTCAAACTGTTATTACACAATCAGGAATCTCATACAGCACCACTTCTGAAATGATTTTTGGTTCTGAATATGATGCAGCTCGTACAGCTCAAATGAATATGCCTGCTGGTGTTGATGGTGCCGCTTTTGTAAATCCTAACGGAGATTACACGTATGCAATTTGGGCGGTTACTACCATTGACCAATCAGAAAGTGCAAGTGCAACTTATTCATTCCCTGCCTCTTTTGGTTTGGGTTCTATGACAAAATACAACTGGGATTATATTTTAAATAACCAGACATCTACAACTGCTTCTACAGGTATTCAATTGGATGCTACTCCTATCTTCTTGAGAGGATCTGATGTAGTAGTTCCTTTTATTTCGATCAATTGTCCTAGTGATATTACAATGACTGCGCCGGCAGGTGCAACAAGTATGAACGTAAATATTCCGAATGCAACAGCTTCAACAACTTGTGCAAATGGAGCTGCATCCGTAACAACTATTTCAATTTTAGGTAGCGGTTCTCCATTCCCAATTGGTACTTCACAAGTTACTTTTCAAGCGACCAATAATTGCGGAAATATTGAAACATGTAATGTAAATGTTACCGTGAATTCAGGAGGAAACGAACCAACTTGTAATGATGGAATTCAAAATCAAGGAGAGACTGGAGTTGATTGTGGTGGGCCGTGCGCACCTTGTCCGACAGTACCTACTTGTAACGATGGAATCCAAAATCAAGGAGAAACGGGTGTTGATTGTGGTGGACCATGTGCACCTTGTTCTTCAGAATGTAATATATCCGTAACCACTTCAAATGGTAACGTAATTATTACGGGTCTGACAGGAAATGAAAATGCTAAATTATTTACAGCAAGTTTTGATGCAGCATGGGAATGTAATCCTTGGAATGGGTCGCCATGTACTGGAAATGAAGTGGTCACTGATTTAACTGCTGGAACAACTTACTTCTTCTCAGTTGAAACAGCTGCTTGTGGATCTTTATGGATTCCAGTAACGCCAGGTGGAAGCACTGCTTCTTGTAATGATGGAATTCAAAATCAAGGTGAGACAGGAATCGACTGTGGTGGACCATGTGCACCATGTCCTTCAGTACCTACTTGTAATGACGGAATCCAAAATCAAGGAGAAACGGGTGTTGATTGTGGAGGACCATGCGCACCATGTAGTGGTGGTGGATGTAACGTCGCAATTACTTCCGCCAATGGAAGTGTAACAATTACGGGATTAACTGCTGATGCCAATACAAAATTATTTGATGTAGGCGTTGATGAAGTTTGGGGATGTAATCCTTGGACGGGTTCACCTTGTAGTGTAACTGAAACTGTTTCAGGGTTGACAGTAGGTGCTATCTACTTCTTAAGCGTTCAGTCTCCTGATTGTGATGAATGGATTTCAATTGTTATACAAGGTGGTGGAACTACTGCAACGTGTAATGATGGAATTCAAAATCAAGGTGAGACAGGAATTGATTGTGGAGGACCTTGTGCACCATGTCCTACAGTACCTACTTGTAACGATGGAATCCAAAATCAAGGAGAAACGGGTGTTGATTGTGGAGGACCATGTGCACCATGTAGTGGAGGTGGATGTAATGTTGCCATCACTTCAGCAAATGGAGGGGTAACGATTACTGGTTTAACTAGTGATGCCAACACAAAATTATTTGATGCAAATGTTGATGAAGTTTGGGGATGTAATCCATGGACGGGTTCACCATGTGGATCAACAGAAACAGTATCTGGATTAGTTTCAGGCGCAACTTATTTCTTAAGCGTTCAGTCAACTGATTGCGATGAATGGATTCCTGTTACTATTAATGGATCGGGGGCAACTGCTTCATGTATTGATGGTATTCAGAATCAAGGTGAAACAGGGGTTGATTGTGGAGGGCCGTGTGCACCATGTCAAACTGGTAACACACCAATACCGACCTTGACAGCAAGTGTGTCACAAGTTCAAGCAAATCAGTCATTTCAAGTATTCATTAACTACAATGAACCTGTTACAGATTTGACCTTAGCTGAAGTACAAGTAACGAATGGAATCAAATCTAACCCAGCTGGTTCTGGTGCTAGTTATAGTTTCACGGTGACTGCAAATAATGCTGGACCAGTTTCAGTATATATTCCTGCGAATGTGTCTTACAATGGAAATGGTGTTGGAAATATTCAATCTAACACATTAATTGTAAACGCAAATATGCCAGAAAATACAACACAAGCTTTCTTAGGAACTCCTGAAAGTGATGTGGTGAAGATTACAGATGTATTCCCTAATCCAGCTTCAGACGAAGTGAATTTGAAAATCATGAGTAACTTAAACAAGCGCATTGTTCTTGAAGTTTATGATTTGAATGGACGTGCTGTCAGATCGATTCCTATGGAAATGGAGTCCGGATTAAATGTTATAACACTGCCAATTAATGACTTAAAAGGTGGTATGTACATGATCAATATTCAAGGAAATAATATGAAAACTTCTCAAACTAGATTTGTGAAGCAACGATTATAATTCACGCTTGAATTGACAAAAAAAATTAAAGACCGCAGCAATTGATTTTGCTGCGGTCTTTCTTATTATTTGGTTTGGAAAAGATAAATTTGAAATAAATTCTGGAGATAAAAACTATAACCAAACATTGAAATACGATTTCGGTTTTAAATTTAAAAGTGATATTGGATTGTTCGCAAACTCCTCATAAGTCATAGTCGCTATTGATTGATCTGTAAGTGTTAAATATCCTTGTGACTTCCCTTTTTTAATAATTCCTAAACCATGATCGGCATCTAAAACAGATACTTCCAAATCTGGTCTATTGGAACGAAGCCAAATAATTGTTTTATAAACATCGCCATTCCAAAATCCATTAAACCCATCCATTTGCTGGGCCTCTTCCATGACCGGATGTGCAGCCGATTTTGATTTTGGAAAACAATCATGCATTACAATTACACCATCCTCTTTTAAATATTTAAGTGAATTTAAAACATCGTGCAGGGATTGTTGGTAAGTATGTAAGCCATCAATAAAAATCACATCAAACTTTTCTATAAGAAGCGGATCCATTTGATTCTCAAAAAAAGTATCACTTGTAACCTCATAAAAAATGCTATCATTGGGCAAAGATTCAGTATGTTGGATTTTTTTGTCTGGGTCTACTGCTACTTTCTTGGTTGCTTCAATTTGTAAGAAATTATGACCGACAAAAACGCCAAGCTCTAGGTACAGCTTACTTTTAGATTGATTAATTAATTGTTGGATGACGGTCGTTCGATTAATTAGATTGCGTTTTATTTGGGCTTGAAAAATACTGCGCATGTATCGTTCACTTTTTTCCACCTGATTACTACCTCGAAGTTTGTGACCAATATTGACAAGGTCTAGAGTGAGGTTCTCATTTGCGTAATCTAATAAATAAAAAAGTCTGGAAAATGTATCAGATTTTAGTAATTCAGCAGAGATCTTTCTTGATTTGTGGAAGAAGCCTGAACTCGCTAAAATTCTAGCTTGAAACAGTAAGAACTCGATACTGTTTTTGGGTACATGAGCTTCGACAAAATCCAATGCATTGCCATAATCTTGATCGAAATATATCAATTTTATTGCTTGCTTTATGACATCTTGTGAAACGGCGACTTGATATTTTTCAATGGAATTCACTATGCAGTAATGTTGATTTATGTGGTTGTTCAAATATTTCTTTTGCATAATTATATAACGAGACATCAAAGGCATTCATCTCCAGAAACAAGTTTTTGACATGGCCATTGACTTTTGGCGTGTGTTGCTTGTTTTGATTTAGCGAAGGGATTTCTAAGTTAGGCAATTGAAGCCAACTAGGAGCTATTTTAGATAAGCGCTTCATCGTTTCATCAAGTGCTTCAAAAAGTCCGAATGAATGATATTTTGAAAGGAGATTTTCTTTTGCTAAATCTAAGTGTTGCTCCTTCACCAATTGTTTGAGGTCTAAATGCCATGGAATTCCTGCAACATAAGCAGTTTGAATATTCCGATACTTATTAATTAAAGTTGTCAAATTTTGTTGACTCAGTTCTGCCAAATCTTTGTTCCAGATCGGATGTTTTTGAAAACAAAAGAAATAGTAGTAAGAAACAAACCTAGACCATGGCTCTCTTAAAATTGTGAAATAAAAAGGATTTTTTAAGTGTTTTAAAAATGGTGGCAACGTTTCTTGATAACTGAAATGTTCTAAAAACATTTTCACTTTATTCTCTTCCAAACTTTTAAGTGCTTCTTGAGATAATTGAATGGTATTTGTTTTGAATAAGGTCCCAAACTCACCTGGGATGTGCACGTTTGAAATATTGCTAAGCCTACTTGCCCAAGCAAAGTATCTTCTAATGCTAGTACCTGCTGTTTTTTGAATGTGGGTGAAAATAAATCCATCAAAATGATCTGAAGGATTTTTTATTATAAAATGCAGATGTACGTTACTTTTGAATTGATTGTTTTTCTCATTGATTCGTTTCAGTAACTCTTGGTGTGGGATTGAAATACTTCTTGAAAATAGACAGGTGTGATTCAAAAAAGTTGTTAGTAAACTGGTTGTTTGATTCTTGTTTAGATGAACCAATAATAGATCCACTAATGCTCTATACACTGCTTTTGAAAATAATGGTTTGATTAAGTCTAATACATCATCTAATGAATCTTGGATTTTATTTTCATGAAATTTGAAAATCGCTTTTACAAATTTGATGTGAGGAATAAAATTAGTGGCGAATTGCTGTTTTTCGAAATAAAGTAAATATTCTTTTGCTTTTCCAATTTGCTTGGTCATTGCCAAAGACAAGGTATAATTATAAAAACTGAATGACTCCTGTTCCATTTCCTCCAGATGAAACTTGTCTAAAAATTGTTGATAGTAATTTACAGATTCTGCATAATCACCAATATATTGAAACGCAAAGCCGAGTCTTTTGTACAGATTTTCAGGTCTTTGATTTAATGGAAGACGAAAGATTCTTTTGACAATTGATCTAAAAATTTCAGCATCATTGGTTTTGGGCAAAATGTTGATTGCAAGAGAAAGTAATTTTGGATGGTTTGGAGAAATTAGGAGTGCTCGCTTTAAATACTTGCCAGCTAAACCAATTTTCCCAAGTTCCAGTAAATAAAATACCGCGTTGGAGTGGAAGATCGGATCCGCTCCAAATTCCAAATCTAAAAATTTTCTAGCTGCTTTGACATCATGATTAAGTTGATCAAAATGGGCTGTTGCTTTGGCTAACTTAGCGCGTTGTAGAAAAAGTATTGGGTCCATCGCATTAATGGTTAGCGCCTCATTGATATATTTTTCAGCAAGATCGAATTTATTGTAATTAAAATACAATTGAAAAAGATGTCTTGGTGCTTCCAGTGTTTGTCTGCTAATTTCTCTTGCTTCCAACAATACTTTTTCAGCGGAGCTAAAGTCTGAATTTTTTTCATAAAAATGAGCCAGTCGAATCCTCAGCGGTATATTGAAGGGGAATTTTTCAATCGCATGTTGAATGCATCCAAGAAATGCATCCGGGGATTTAGTAGCTAACTCTTCATCAAGAAATGCTTTAAGATGATTTGTTATTGGGAGCGGTTTGTATTGAGCAATTGTAACATTGTACTTCCCATAATAGTAGGTATCATAAATTGGTTTTTTAAAAGGCACTCCATTAATATTCAGATATTCTTTGCGATACTCCTTTATCGGGTGCAATTCTCTCGCTACATTTGTAGATGCACCTTCATGGAACTGATGGAAAGTACCTTCTCCAAGTAGCAAATAATTATCAAACTTAGGATGTTCGCTGAAGTGCTTAAACAATGCAAGATTGATAAATCCACCACCAATAGAATGGTAAGGCTGCTCAAATATTTTGGTTGAACGTAACTCATTGGTCAACACAAAAAAGCAGTTACTTTCTAAAGAAAAAAGAAACTCATTGAAGGGAGCGTTGTGGAAATTTGAGATGTGATAAAGCAAATATCCATTTTCTTTCCAATTCGTACTATTCATCAATTCATCTTCTAATTCCTGATTATATCCCAAAGTCATTGAATCATTTTGGTGGTATTTCCCTAGATGATATTTGGTGGTGTAGACAAAGCTGTTGGGTTTGAATGATTGAATTTCGAAAAAATATTTCAAGATTCCAGGAGATAAAATATGTGCTCCATCTATAATGATGCCGACATAAGGAGTCTTGACCAATGATAATCCAAAATGTAAAGATGCTGTTGGAGATGGATGTTTTGTACTCACTTGATGGTAGGAAAAATTAGGTCCAAAGCTTTCGACGACTTTAGGATTGAGTGGTTTAGAAGAGCCACTGTCTATCGCAATGACATTATATTGATCGGGTGTAACACTAGTTTGATATTCAGCACTCAAAGAATACAACGAATTACGAGCTTCTCTACGGTTGTTGTAGAAAATAATTAGGATAGATAATGTTGGATTTGATTTCATAGAAGGTAAAATCGTCTTACCAGTTAGTTATATTTTGTAAATAAGTGTCAATAGGAAATGATAGAAGTTTTGTTTTCGATCAGCTGCTTTGCGAATTTGTATAAACTGATATCGAGGGAATTATTCATTTTAATCTTATCGATTATTCTACTAGATAATTCCTCTTTACGTATAATCTTGTTCGTATTTTTATTTGGAAACTTTTGATTGAATGTCAACCAATTTGGTGTGCAACTCTCTAAACGATCTATAGAATTTGGAATATCTTCAAGTATTCCGAAATCACTAAATTCGTGCTCAAGATTGAATTTGGCCACTTTCAATATATTGTCCAAGCCAAATGCTTTGCTAAATTTTACGTTGCTAATAAATCTTGTTTGTACATTTCCTAATTTTAATAACAATGCATCTAACACTTCTTCTGGAAGGTCATTTAATTTTTTTCCTCCAAAATTTTCATACCCATTTTTGTAATAGAAAAAAGAATAGTGAGAAATGAATCGATCTACAGGATTTCTTAAGATGGTATAATAAAATGGCTTTTTAATATTGAGACCATAATCTTTATGTACATTAAAGTGTGTATGATTCGCTATGACTTTTAGTTTTTGCTTTTTCAATTTCAGTAACTGCTCAATAGGTAGTTTTGGAATATTTAGCTCATTTGAAAGGCCATTAAATCCTGGGATATAGATTTGACTAGGGTCAATTTCGCTTTTTAGAGCAGCATCGAAAATAAATTTTCTAAAACTAGTTCCACCGCATTTTGGTATGTGTACAAAAATAAAGCCTTTGTAATCTTCTTTCATTTGCATTAATATTTTTCTCTTTTAATAAATTCTAGTAACGCTACTAGACCGCTTTACTGTGATAGGTCAATTGGAATTCCGTTTAACTGCTCGATTTTATTTCGAGCTGTTGCTAATTTGGTTTTATGCTTTACAAGGAATTTTTCAAAATTGACCTTCTGATACTTTTTAAATCCGGTAGAAGTATCGGTACCTGAGGTAGCACCTTCATCATGATATACGATACTATTCGGGGTAACGATTGTTTGAATATCATTTTCCCAAGCGGTATAACAATAGTCACTATCTTCACAATAACAAGGGTGAAATTGCAAATCGAAAATGCCTATTCTGTTAATGGTGGATCTTTTGATATACATTGAACATCCTGAAACATAACCCACCCGTTTAGCTTTTTGATATTCGTCTATATTTGGATCGTCCCATTTTCCTATATTTCTACCGCTGCCATTTTCGTAGAGTTCGGAACCAAACTCTTGTAATTTTCCATTAGGGTATAAGATTTTTGAACCTGCGATTCCAATTTCTGAAGAACTATATGCGGCATTGTGTAATTCCGTTAACCAATTGTTAGTAACGAATGTGTCATTGTTCAGAAGTACAATATCATTTTGATCGTGCATCATCATCATCTTGTTGTTTGGAATCACAAACACCTCATTTTTATCAGACAAAACGGGGATGATCTTTTTATTTATGGTTGCAGCTGCCTCCAAGTATTGAACAGTTCCATCAGTGCAACCATTGGAGTGGACAACAATTTTGTATCGAGGATATTTAGTGTTTCCTTCTATAGATTCGATACATCTTTTTAGCAGATCCATTCTATTGTAAGTAACAATACAAATTGTTATCTCTGGAATAATGGAAGCGATCATTCTTTCTTTCACTAATGCTGGACCAACTAGCAGATCCATTTTGTCCTGAGCTCGTTTTGTGATGGTTGCTAAATCAAATTCTCTCCTCATTACTTTTGAAATCAGTCGAGCTAATTCTTCAAGATCTTCTTTAATAAATCCGCTTATTTCATTTTCTAAATTGATACCTTCATTGCCAATTGCATTTGTAACAACAGGTATCCGGTGTGCAATTGCTTCACATATTTTTCCTTTTATTCCGGCGCCTGCAAGAAGGGGAGAGACAGAAAGAAATGTTTCTGCATACAAGGCCGTAACATCTTCTTCTTCAATAAATCCTCTAAATTCTACTCCTTTTAATTTCCCTAAATCCTTGATTTCTTGGGTAGCATTTGAGCCAGCAATGATGAGTTTACAATCCGATATTTCTTTTTGAATCATTGGTAAGATTTGAGTAGCGAGTAACTTCACAGCCGAAACATTCGGATAATGACCGAAGCCACCAAAGAATAAAATATTATTGTTTTTAGGGTCTACATACTCTGTAATAATTGGTGTATGAACGTTAGAAATTACTCGGATATCTTTATTCGGAATTTCATTGTTGATAGCAGCTTTATCATTTTCTGTAACGGCCCAAACAATGTCAGCTTGCTTGTAGGTATAGACTTCTCCTTCTTTATTTTTGGCAGCCATCTCTGAGGTAAAACCTTCCCAATTTCCAATTGATCTTTCTTCGCGAACCCAATGTACATCAACGGAGTCCACTATGATTTTGGCATTTGGGTAGAGTTCTATTAATCGGTGAGATTCAAGATAAGTATAGTACCAGGCAAAGATAATGGAATCAAAATGATTGATCTTTTTTCGTAAGGTATCTAAATCTGAATTTATAACAACATGAACTCCATTTTCTTCTAACTTGTTGACATACTTTTCAGGTTTGACAGCTGTTGTGTAAACATAGACATCCATTTCTTCAGCGAGCAAGCTCAACATTCTAGTTGCCCTTTTTCCTCCACTTGACTTATCATATTGTGGTAACTCGGGCGAAATGAATAAAATTTTGGACCTTGCATTTGTATTTGCCAAGCTTTTATTTCTTATGAATTCATCCCATTTTGACATGTAAACAGGACTAGAACTTGTTTCAATCTCATTATGGTTTTCTGAAATAATTGTTTTGGATTGTCCAGTCGATAAAAAGTTTTTTAGATTGGTTAGAATTTGTTTCGGTGGTTCATTTTTGATTGCATTTTTTATCCGTACCATGTTAGCGGAATTGGCATGTTGCAAAAAACGAAAAGGATATCGCAGTAAAATAAATAGCCCACTAAAAAACAGCCAAAATTTATTTTTAACGAAATGGGATTGAAAAACTAAGTCGTAAATATATCTAAAAGGTGCTGTTAAAAAACGACCTAGCTGATAACTTTTCGATTGCTTCAATGCGGCGATATAATTTTCCATGACCGCATAATCTGTTTTAAAT
This sequence comes from uncultured Saprospiraceae bacterium, assembly GCA_937928575.1. Taxonomy (GTDB): domain Bacteria; phylum Bacteroidota; class Bacteroidia; order Chitinophagales; family Saprospiraceae; genus CALDGQ01. The sequence continues at coordinate 22,274 of CALFWW010000197.1, forward strand.
TTCAAAATTTCATGATGCTGCTTATTGATGACTTCATTTCTTTCTTCACATTTGTCCTGTAATGCAGTCACTTCCGATTTATACTTTTCTGAAGTTTCAAGCGTGTTTTTTTGTTGGACTATATGCAGATTCAATTCTGATTTTAGTTGTTCTTCTTTTTGCTTAAACTCATTTATTTTTTGTGTTAATTTTTCAATTTTAATTTTCGATGCTTTATGTGACTTTGATTCGGAAGTAAGCGCATGAGATTTTAGAGTTATTTGTTTTGAGAGCTTTTTAATTTGTTTAAAGTCTTGCTTTGTTTTTTTATTTAAAGTTTTACGCTTATGTTTTTCGATCTCCAATTGAGTTGTTATGCGATCTGAATTACTTTTTAACTCACTAGTTATTTGCTTGACAATTCCAAGCTCAACCATTAGGTTGGCGTGCTGTTTTTTTTCTTTGCTGAATCGTTTTTGGTTTTCGTTAATTTGTTGTTGTAATTTGCTATTAATCTCTTTTTCAATATTTAGTTGCTCCTTAAGTTCACGCTTTTGAAATTCTATTATTTTTGACTGTTTTTTGTAATTACTTAGCTGTTGTAGGATATTATTTTTAGCACGTTCCTTTTGCTTGAAATTTCTTTCTAGTTCTTCCTTAAACAGCCTATCTTTTATAAGTTGATTATTGAGTTGTTTGTTTTCATAATCAAGTCGAGCAGCTTTTTCAGTAAGTTGATTGAATTGGATGTCTCTGTCTACTCTTTGTGGGAGTTCTTGCGAATTTGATTCAGCCCCAATATTGACCTCTAGTTGTAATTTTGACAAGGTAATTGTAAGTTTATCAATTACATTGCTTTGTTCTGCATTTATGGTAGCTTGTTTGTTAAGTTGTTTTATTGCTTTTTTCTTCGCTTTTTTTATGATTTTCTTTTCAGCTAGCGTTTTAAGAAGTCGTTCATTTGATAGCTCAAATTTATCATAAAACCACTCCTCTTTTTCGGTGGCAATTTTCTCAAAAAATTGAAAAGTTGTCTGTCCTGTTGCTAAGAGATTAATTTCAAAATCGATCGAATATATATTGTTGGAAAATGAAGTGCAGTCTATGTAGATTCTATTCTGATCATTGACGATAAATTTATTGTCATGATGAATAATGTTATTAAAACTAGAAAATATAATGTCATGTGGTTCTCCATCTAAATTAGAGCTAATGGTTCCTAATTGCAAATAGGAAAGTTCATTAGATGGGTAGAGTGAAATAGATTCAATGTTTGTAAAATTCTTTAGATCAAAAGAAAGTATTTGTCTTCCTTTCCAAATCCGCTTAGTTAGGATTTTTTCTTTTCCATTCTCATACTTGATGACTAACTTGCTCAGATAATTTTGAGCATAAATAATGCCTTTATAAAAAGCATTAGCGTCCACATTATATTGATTATAAATTTGATCTAACTTTTTAAAAACAAGACTATTGTTATGACCCGAGCGTATGGAAGTATACAAATTACAAAGTTTGAAAGCGGTCTTCTCAACAATGCTTTTTTCTTCATTAAGATCGAATGTTTTAGGGTTAATTTTTGATTGTTTATTAGCGGGGGCAACTACTTCATCAAATGTCAGAGTTGGTCTAATACCTTTTTCTGGATTGATAACTGAATGGATAATTTTATTTAAGGAATTTTTCAACAATGTATCGTCATCAACAAATATGCGGTATATATCTCTCGTGAGTTTTTCAGCAAGTTGCATGTACTTTATATATAGTAAATGAGATTTACCAATTGGAAAATTTTCATTTTCTTTAAGTGTGTCCGATAATTCATCCGGATGCCTGTGGACAATAATTACCTTCAAATCAAATGCTAAGTCTTTTAACAGTTTTAGCCAGATTGGAAGCATCAAAACTAGTTTTGGATCTCTCACAATGAGGGGTCCATCCAAATTATCAGATAAAAGTTTTTTCAGTTGATGAAAATCTGAATTTACGGACATTTCATCTTCCCAATAATCAGGCAATACACTAGTCGTATCCCATGACATTCCAAAATGAGAAAGTAATTTTCCATTCAAATAAGAAATATCTTTTCCTAGATCGATTTGCGTAGTTAAATCTTTGGAATTTTCTTTTTCTGTAATTTTGGCATCGTAAATATTGGTAAGCCCTTTGGAGACAACAGTTTCCCCAGAACTCATCAAGCCAATAATTAATACACATACGCTCTTTTTAGAAAATTCAATTGATTTGATGTCCTTATTATTTTCTTTTAGTTTCTTGCTTGGCATTAAAAAGGATTAATTTTAGACGAATAATTACCTTACAAGGCATTGAGCCTTTCAGGTTTCGAACTTAAAATTGATTGGAGTTAAAAAATTGATAAGTTGTAGAAGCACAATAAACAAAGGAAAATGGGGTGTTTTCCGGTCATTATTGACCAAAATTTCGGTTGGGATGTAAATGGGGTAAAAAATATTTGACTTTAAATTCTTAATGTAGATCGTTCCAAAATCAGTAAAAATGATAAAATTGAAAATGAACACATTGTAAATTAAGCTAATACGTTTTACGCCTTGATTTTCAAATTGTTGCTACCCCAATTAAGGTAATTTTCTAAGTTCTTTCACTTAAATTCCGCATGACCAAATACAGAATCAACAGCCACGGCCACTTACTACCAGATCCAGATCAGATTCCGCAATTCATGAAGGATAAAGAAATCTTTTGGATAGATGAGGATCGGACACATATGCGGCAAAAAGGGTGGAGTAGACCAATCACTGATAAAAGCTTTTTTTTGAAGGAAAAGTTAGTGTGGATGGAACGGCACAAGATTAATCATGAAGTAATTTTAAATCTTTCTCAATTATATTGTAATGGACTTGAAAGGCAATTGACCAAAGATATCATCCGATTCCAAAATGATTTTAATGGACAGACGCAAGCCGAAAATAAAAAGAAAATAACAGCAGGATTTGTTGTTCAACCTTTGCACATGGACGATGCACTCAATGAAATCGAACGGTGTGTGACCGATCTCGGTTTGAAGTTGCTATGTCTACCAACGCATTACTTGAATAAAAAAAATGAGTGGTTGTCAGTAGCCGATAAATCAGTTGAACCGATTTTCCAATTGGCCAATGAATACAATTTGGCAGTAGAAATTCATCCTTACGATGGACCTAAAATGATCGGTCTGAAAAATGAATTTTGGCGCTTTCATTTAGTGTGGATGTGTGCGCAGACAGCAGATACCTATCACTTCTTTACCTTGTTAGATTTTCCGGATAAATTTCCAAATGTACGGACTGCCTTTGCGCATGGAAATCAATTTGGGCAAGTGAATTTAGGAAGACGGACACAAGGTTTTGAAGGTCGTCCTGATTTATTTCAAAAGGCAAGTCACCCGACCAAATCGATTGGGATTGAAAATGTTTTTTATGATACACTCGTACATGATGTGCTGTCGTTGGAAATGTTGGTACGTAGACAAGGTGTTAATCAAGTAATTGCAGGACTAGATGATCCTTATCCACTCGGAGAGATGGAAGGAATTTGGGGTGGCTATCCTGGAAAAGTAATCGATGATGGCGTGCACAAAGGTGTGATAACAAAAGAAGACCGAGACAATATTTGGGGAAGAAATGTATTAAGATGGTTGGGGGAGGATAATCTTCCTTAGATAAATAAGCACTGTCTTTTTATTTAGAAATGCGTTGTATGGATGATTATAGTATTGAAAATCAATTACTTAGAATTGAATAGTTAGAGTCAGCAACCTGACATATCTTTTTAGGTTGGTTAAAAAAAAGGATTGATTTGAGTTAACTTTAATTAGACGCGGTTATCTAAGTGCGTCGAAATTTGAACTAACTAAAAAAACCTCACATGAAAAAGCCAATCTTAACTTCTATCCTAACCGTACTTTTTGTGTTCACATTTATCTCATCACATGCGCAAACCTTTGGTGTAAAAGCTGGATATAATTTATCTACTTATAATATTGATCAATCAACTTTGGAATATGGAATGTCAATTCATCAGAAACCTGGCTTTCATTTAGGGTTGAATTTTGGTTTAGATATAACGAAAAATCTTTCACTAGAATCGTTGTTATCTTTCAATTCAAAAGGAATTAAAACCACCTATGTAGATCCAAAATTTGATGCAGATAATGAAACGAAGACTAGAATGTATTATTTGGATTTACCAATTGGAGTGAAATATAAATTTCCAATCGGTGATTTGAATTTATTTGCAATTGCTGGTGGATATGTAGGCACAGGTTTATTTGGTAAAACAAAGTATAAAGATAATACTCCAGTAGATGAAACCGCTTTACTGCAAGTAGTAAAAGAATACGAATTACCAATTATCTTTGGTGAAAATACAAATCGGTTAGATTATGGAATGATGTACGGAGTAGGGATTGAATACAAATTAATTTCACTCAGCTTTCAACATCTAATTGGAATGGCTGATATTCAAAAAGGTAGTGACACTCAGCATCGAATGCTTCAAGTTTCATTAGGTTATACTTTTAGACATCAAGCGTACTAATTACTTTACTGTACAATCCTCATGCAAAAAGCTCATCCTGACATGTGTCGAGACGAGCTTTTTTTATGGAGGTCGGGATCAGATTCGAACTGACGTACAAGGTTTTGCAGACCTCTGCCTAGCCACTCGGCCACCCGACCGTTTTTAAGAAGAGCAAATATAAAGATATTTTTACTTTGATGCTGCTTTCCTTGCTATTTAAACGAAAAAAATAAGTCTATGTTACTACTTGGTGTAAGAATATCACTATCTTTTGCTTCCCTATAAAAATAGTTAACCAATTAAAACAGATATGGCACTAATTTCCTTTTTAGCATTTACATCTTTTGTTGCAATTACTTCATATATATTTACCAGAAATAGCGAGCAAGAGACCGCTGATGGTTATTTTTTAGGTGGTCGTAGTTTGACTGCTGGAGTTATAGCTGGATCCCTTTTATTGACAAATTTATCTACAGAGCAGATTGTTGGTCTCAATGGTGCAGCATTCTCAGAAGGAATATTGGTTATGTGTTGGGAAACGTTGGCAGCGATTGCAATGGTTGTAACTGCGTTGTTTTTATTGCCAAGATATCTGCAAGGAGGGATTACCACGGTACCACAATTTTTGGAAACTCGTTATGATACCATGACTAAGACCATCGCATCCGTATTATTTTTGTCTGGTTATGTGATCGTGTTTTTACCGATCGTTTTGTATTCAGGGTCTTTAGCACTAGTGACGATGTTTGATGTGCCTACTATGTTGGGAATATCACATACTGCTGCGATATGGATGTGTGTATGGGGGATTGGCTTGATAGGATCTGTTTATGCAATATTTGGAGGATTAAAAGCAGTAGCTGTTTCGGATTCTGTAAATGCAGTTGGATTGTTGATTGGAGGATTATTGATACCAATATTTGGATTGATGCATATAGGGGATGGTTCGATTACAACAGGATTGAGCAATCTTTACAACAATGCTCCTGAGCGATTCAATGCAATGGGGAGTCCAACCGCATCGGTTCCATTTTCTACCATCTTTACGGGTATGATGTTGGTGCAATTATTTTATTGGGGAACAAATCAAGCGATTATACAACGAGCTCTGGCAGCCAAAAATTTGAAGGAAGGTCAAAAGGGATTATTGTTGGCAGCATTTTTTAAAATTTTAGGGCCGTTAATTCTCGTATTACCTGGGATGATTGCTTTCTATATGTTTGGAAATGAATTAGAGATTGCAGATCAAGCTTATCCGAAATTGGTGAAGACCGTATTACCTGGAGCGATGGTTGGATTTTTTGCTGCTGTTCTCTTTGGAGCTATTTTAAGTTCTTTCAATAGTGCATTGAATAGTTCGGTGACGTTATTTGGGTTGGATATTTACAAGGAACATTTTAATAAAGATGCGTCCGATGCGACCGTAGTGAAATACGGGAAAGCATTTGGTGTTTTGTTGGCAATCGGAGCGATGTTTATTGCACCATTTATTGCGAATGCACCAGAAGGATTGTTTGGTTATCTTCAGGAAGTAAATGGTTGTTATAGTATTCCGATTTTGACCATTATAGTTGTTGGATATTTGACAAAAAGAGTTCCTGCGATTGCTGCAAAAATTGGAATTATACTTGGAGCAGTCCTTTATTTTATCAGCCAGTTTATATTAAAACCCAATATGGCTTCAAAAGCAGTGGAGGCAGCAAAAGCTACTGGAATTACAGATGCTGCTCAATTAGGAGACATTGAAAAATTGGCGTATCCACATTTCTTACACGTGATGGCTATCTTGTTTGTGATGAATGTAATTATCATGTTAGTTATTGGTGTATTGAAACCAAGATCGGAAGATTTTAAATTACCATATACTGAGGAAGTGGATATTACTCCTTACGCTTTGGTGAAACCGATTGGATTGGTCATTATTATTGTGGTGATTTTGTCTTACGTTTATTTCTCTTAAATGATAATTCAAAAAAAGGAATGGGCTACTTGAAATTTTCAAGTAGCCCATTCCTTTTTTGAATTATTTAACCCTAATGCGCTTCCAACCAATTATCACCCGTATCCATTCCAACTAAAATTGGAACCTTCAATCCGGGGATCGCATTTTTCATATTTTCTTCAATGATTGGTTTTAATTTTTTGAGTTCTTTTTTATGAACATCAAATACTAATTCATCATGCACTTGTAAGATCATTTTGGATTTGAAATTACCTTTCTTCATTTCGTTGTGGATGTTGATCATGGCAATTTTTATCATATCAGCGGCCGTACCTTGAATCGGTGTATTGATTGCAATCCGTTCTGCCATGCTACGCAACATACCATTACGGGAGTCGATATCTCTTATCTTTCTCTTTCTGCCTAACATAGTAGTTACAAACCCGTGTTCTCTGGCAAATTCTACCGTTTCATCCATGTATTGTCTCAACCCATGAAATCCTTTAAAATAATCTTCAATCAATGTTTTCGCTTCCGATCTTTTGATGTCCAATTGTTTCGATAAATTGGTTGCACCTGCTCCGTAGATAATACTGAAATTAACGGTTTTAGCATTACGTCTCTGATCTGCATTGACTTCATCATAAGGGACATCATAAACTTTAGCTGCCGTAGCCCGATGAATATCTTGTCCTTTCGTAAACGCTTCCATCATCGTTTCATCTTTACTTAAATCGGCAATCAGGCGCAATTCAATTTGAGAATAATCAGCGGCTAATAAAATATGATCTTTATCTCTTGGAATGAATGCCTCTCTTACTTTTCTTCCCTCGGGAGTTTTGATTGGGATGTTTTGCAGATTTGGATTGTTGGAACTCAGTCGACCCGTTGCAGCCAATGCTTGATTGAAAGAGCTATGAATTCTTCCTGTCCTAGGATTGACCATTTGAGGAAGTGCATCTACATAAGTCGATTTTAATTTAGCCAGCCCACGATATTTCAAAATGGTTTTGATGATATCATGATTAGCAGATAATTCCGTTAACTTTTCTTCATCCGTTGAATACTGTCCTGTCTTTGTTCTTCTCCAACGATACGGGATTTTAAGTTTATCAAACAATACTTCTCCGACTTGTCGTGGTGATGCGATATTGAATTCGATTCCAGCATCTTTGTAAATCTTCTTTTCATATTTCTTGATTAGTTTACCCAACTCTTTTGAGTATTCACCCAAAAAATCTGAATCCAATCGAACGCCGTTGTATTCAATATCCGTTAGTACATGAATTAAAGGTGCCTCAATATCGTTGTAAAGTTTGTCCAACTTTTCAGCCTTCAATTCCTTCTGAATCACTTCCATCAATTGCCAAGTAACATCCGCATCTTCGCATGCATATTCCTTCACATTCTCCATGGCCGCCTCTCGCATACTCATTTGATTCTTACCTTTCTTTCCGATCAATGCTTCGATAGAAACAGGTTCGTAATTGAGATAGGATTCGGAGAGGTAGTTGAGATTATGACGTTGTTCTGGTTCCAATAGGTAATGCATCACCATTGTGTCTATAAAGAAACCATTGACATCTATATTGTACCATTTCAACACGGTGCAGTCGTACTTGATATTTTGACCGACCATTTTGATTTTTTCATTTTCAAAAATGGATTTAAATTCTTGAACCACCTCCATCGCTTCTTCCTGATCTTCAGGAATTGGCACATACCAACCTTCATTCTTTTTGACGGAGAAAGCGATACCGACCAACTCAGCGCGATTGGCATCCAGTCCAGTTGTTTCCGTATCGAAGCAAATGACCTTCTGTTTAGATAATGTTTTGATCAGCTTTGCTCGTTCCGCTTTGGTTTGGATTAATTTATAATCATGAGGAGTATTCTGAATATTTTTATCAGCAATAGCGTGTTTATTTGTAGCCTCTTTTTTAACAGCCAATTTGCGAGGTTGATCTTTTCCGACTACATTCCCAAATAAATCTTTTTGAACTTTTTGTGTTTCGGTTTCTCCTAACAATGTTTTTGCAAGAGTTCTAAATTCTAGTTCCTTGAAGAGTTCTCCTAATGCATCTTTATTGATTTCTTCAACTTCATATTTTTTAGCATCAAATTGAATAGGGACATTTAATTCAATGGTAGCTAATTTTTTGGAAAGAATTCCTTGCTCCGCAAATTCAATTACTTTTTCTTTTTGTTTGCCTTTTAATTTATCTGTATTTTCTAAAAGGCCTTCAAGCGATTTATATTCTTTTAATAATTTGACGGCAGTCTTGGCACCGATACCTGGGATTCCAGGAATGTTATCGACGGCATCTCCTTGCATTCCTAGGATGTCAATTACTTGATCTACATTTGCGATGTCCCATTTATCTAACACTTCTTTTACTCCTAAAATCTCAACTGCATTACCGGATCTGGCAGGTTTGTACATGTAGATGTTTTTGGAGACGAGTTGTGCGTAATCTTTATCGGGTGTTACCATGTACACGGTGAATCCTTCCTTCTCCGCTTGTTTGGCCAACGTACCAATTACATCATCCGCTTCATATCCTTCCATCGTCACGATTGGGATATTGAAGCCCTCGATAATTTGACGGATATACGGAATGGCAGTAGTTATATCCTCTGGTTGTGCCTCACGATTTGCCTTGTAGGGTTCGTACATTTCATGTCTGAAAGTAGGTCCTTTTAAGTCGAATGAAACAGCAATATGAGATGGTTGTTGATTTCTCAAAATGTCCATTAAAAAACGGGTAAAGCCAGTAATGGCAGAAGTATTGAGCCCTTTTGAGTTGATTAATGGTCGGTTGATAAATGCGTAATGAGCACGATAGACCAATGCATGTCCATCTAGTAGAAAGAGTTTTTTCATAGGGTTGGAAGATACGGATTTTTGATGAGTTTCTATTTCCGTTGTCCGTTTTCCGTCGGTGAGCTTCGCCACCTTTTCCGTTGTCCGTTGGCGCGTCAACGGACAACGGAAACGCGAGCGAAGCTATGCGACTGATAACGGATAACGGAATAAAAAAAGCCCATCCAAATTAATGGACAGGCTCTATATTTTAGGATGGAATTGCTTCCAAATCTTTTCTTACAAAGTATAAGTCAAACCAATTAACCAGTAAGATTGCACTGGGCTAGAAGTAGGAAGCTGTACAGTACCAGGAGTAAGTCCTCTGTTTGCATTAATTTGCTCCGCTCTAGTATCTACATTTTCAAAATTGAAATCTTCCAAATCTTGTGCAGTAAACAAGTTAGTTCCATCAGGTCTTACTTCATTAGCTGCAATCTTAGCAATATTTCCTAAGAATTCAGAGTTTGATCCTCTAAGACCGAATTCAGCACCGATACCGATACCTTTCCATGCTTTGAAACCAAAACCGTTGACCCAAGTCCAGTCAGACTGGTTTGCATCTTTATATGAGTAGAATCCAGAAAGTTTTGAACTCCAGCTTACACCGTTAAGAACGTTTAAAGTTCTTGTGTAATCAACCACGTATTTCAATCCTAATGAAGGTTCGAAAATACCATCTGTATCAGAGAATACGATACGGTAGTTAAGTGGGTGTAATGTTACAATCAAATCTTTGATTGGTAACCAAGTAACACCAACACCGATATCTAAATAACCAGGGTCGTTGAAGTTTTCCAAAACGGTTGTTCTGTATTCTGCTAAAGCAGAAGCAGCCAACTTTGGAGTAAATTTGTAACCGAATAAAGAAGTGATGTTTAATGCATCAGCGGTGTTTGTGAAACCTAATTCAAGATTTGGATCAACTTCACCAATTACATCATTAAGACCAACATCTTCAATGTTTTTGGTCCAACCTAAGTTTAATTTACCATCATTTCTCCAGAAATACTTGTCTTCGTTCAAACGAGCAAAACCGTTTAAACCTACTGAGATATTTGCTAGAGAAGAGTTTGGGTTTTCTACGTTGAACCAATCATTGAAACCATTGATGTTTGCACCAACAAGTCCAAAAGATCCGAAAGTCCAACCAGGGAATTCCAAAATTTTAGTTTCTAGAGCACCAACTTCACCTTGAAGTGCTGCAATTTGGTCGTTTTTAGCTGCGATCTGTGCTTTGTATTCTTCCACAGTTTGAGCGTTAGCAGCATTTACAACTACAAGAGCTAGGGCAAGTAGTATTAAATTTTTAATCATCGCTAAATGTTTTAAGTTTTTAAAATCAAATTATATTTAATAAAATAGTATTACGTCACTGTTGACGAATGCATGTTCGTTTGTTATCAATTTAGTTAGATGGAGATTATAAGAGTTTAGTTTCGAACGCGAAATTAGTTATTTTTCATGTATTACAACTTTTTCGGCCGATAATTTACTTAACGGTATAACTACTCTTTTGCTGTCTGATTGAAGTGTTAAACTTGAATTATCCATCTCTACAATGCTTCCAGAAACATCTTCTACTGAAATCGTATCTCCGATAGCAAATTTTTCCTTTGTATAAAATGAAGCTAAGAAATTAGCCATCATATCTTTTGCAGCAAAACCATATCCTAATGCAAATGCAAGAACCCCACCACCCAATATCATTGTTAGATTATTGTTGATAAGAGCTGTATTGATTCCAGCTTGAGCTATGGCACTGATCAAAATAGTAAGGAAAATAAAGTAGAATACAAATGAAGCAATTAGTTTTGCGGAAGGTATACCCAAACCTGAAAGAGTAGAAAGTACTAAGCCTTTGATGAAGTCTGCAACAATAATACCTACTGCAAGTAGTATTAGAGCAGAAATTAATTTGGGGATATAGCCCATTATATTACTGACCATTTGAGAAACCTCTGGCATACCCAGAACATCAGTAGATGCAATCAGTGTAACAAGAATTCCAATGTAATAGATGATCTTGGAAAAAATCTTACTTGGAACAATTTTTATATTCGCCTGATTGACGATATCAATTTCGTTTAACTTTTCTGCAGCATCATCAATTTTCATGTTGACCAATAACTTGCGTATGATGCTGGCTAACATTTTGGAGATGATATAACCTACAATGAAGACAAGGATTGCCCCTAAAAAAGAAGGCAGAAAGTCTTGTGCTCCATCTTTCAATTTCCGTAAAGTCTCCATTAAAGTTTCCATAAGTTGGTTTGCTATATTTTTGGGAGGTTATAAAAACTGGACTAAACAATATCTCCACGATTAGAAGCTTCGTCCGATTTGGCATTGCCTCTAGAAGAGGGATCTATATTTTTTTTGGTTGTTGGGGATTCGCTAACGTTTTTTTTTACTGATCCTCCACCAACCATGTTGATTAGAGAGTCAAAAATTCTTGGGATAAATAGTTCAACTACTTTTCCGAAGAATGAGTAGGTGTGAATGTTAGATTTCACATTGTGTTCAATTTCAGAAGGAGCTTTAGGATATTTATCCCTCATTTCCTCGTCCATTGTTTTAAAATTGTTTGTGCTCATAAAACTGGATTTCTTAATTATCTGAAAATAATTCTTTGTAGGTCTTCTGGGCCTTGTGTTTCGCTCGCTTAATTTTCATTTTTATTGCGCTCTCAGTTTTGTTTAATGCGGCAGAAATATCTTTGATTGAAAAATCATCTTGATACTTCATCAAAAGGATTGCTTTGTCACCTTCTGGTATATTATTCAGTACTACTTTTAATCTCTTTACCTCCAACTCCATCAATTCAGAATCATTGACATCATCAATAATATCGGGAGCATTTTCTATTTCATCAGAGAAAATCTTTTTATCCTTTTTCTTCTTCCTGATATAGTCGATGCAATAGTTATAAGTAATTGAATAGACCCAAGTAGAAAATTTAGATTTCTCACTAAACTTGGCAAGATTAATATAAATCTTAATAAATATATCTTGGGTGGCGTCTTGTGCTAATGCTTCTGATTTCAAAAGTGATATACACTTACTGTATATTTTAGTCGAGTACCTTTTATAAAGCACACTAAAATAGTCTTGCTGACGATTGGCGAGAAACAAATGAATGATCTCGTTGTCTGTCAATTTTGAAATTTCCTTTTTATTTAACGGTTTCATCCGTTGGAATGGGGTTTCCACATTCAGATATTTATACCTTTCGTTAGAAAATTTAATCCCTCGCTCAAACTAGAAATTTTAGTGCCTTTTGAACTTTAGACGACTAAATTCTCAAAAAGACACTTATTGAGACCAGGTATTTACAGCACAAAGGTATAATACTATTGTACTTATTTACCTTTAATCAACACTTAATTCAATCATACATTTTATATTTCATTAATTGTTAAATTTATCTGCCAATTTTGCGGATATCAAGTTAGATAAATTGCCTAATTCACCTAAAAAACCAATACTTTTGACTTTTTCTTCCAAATAGATAACGGATGAGACTCATTTGGACTTCATTTTTATTGCTTTTACACCTTATAAGTATTGGTCAAACAAAGACTACTACAAGTGATGAAGACGCCTTTTATATCCGAAAAATCTATGATACGGCCCTTACTCAGGGGCAATGCTATGAATGGCTAACTCATTTAACAACTAAAATTGGTGGAAGGCTTGCGGGCTCACCTCAAGAAGCTGCTGCAGTGGAGTATACACGTCAAATGTTGGACACCCTTAATTTGGATAAAGTTTGGTTGCAACCTTGCCAAGTCCCATATTGGGTCAGAGGTGAGAAAGAACAAGTCAGAATTGTCAACTCAAAATCAATTGGAAGCCTAGATTTAAAAGCATTAGCACTTGGAAATTCGGTCGGTACTGGTGGAGCAGGTATTTCAGGTGAAGTGGTAGAAGTACAGCATCTGGAAGATCTGGAAAAATTGGGATCTAAATTGAAAGGTAAGATTGTGTTTTTCAATCGTCCGATGGATCCAAAACAAATCAGAACTTTTAATGCATATGGTGGCGCAGTTGATCAAAGAGTCTTTGGTGCTACCCGTGCTGGAAGATTTGGTGCCATTGGTACGTTGGTCAGATCAATGACCACTCGTTTGGATGACATTCCACATACTGGTGTTAATGTCTATGAGGAAGGGGATAAAAAAATCCCTACCGTTGCAATCAGTACCAATGATGCGGAGCGATTGAGTCAGTTGCTGAAGAAAGAAATCGTAACAGTATACATGCGTACTACCTGTGAAAAGCTTGCTGACAAAACATCTTTCAATGTGATTGGCGAAATAAAAGGAAGTGAATTTCCTGATGAAATCATTTTAGTCGGTGGTCATTTAGATTCCTGGGATGTAGGAAGTGGTGCACATGATGATGGAGCTGGTTGCTGTCATTCGATGGATGTATTGCAAATTTTCAAGCGACTGAATTACCAACCTAAACGTACCATCCGTTGCGTGTTGTTTGCGAATGAAGAAAATGGATTAGCTGGCGGAAAAGAATATGCAAAAATCTCCAACGAAAAAGACGAACAACATATCGCTGCCATAGAATCTGATGCTGGAGGATTTACACCTCGTGGATTCAGTGCAGATGCAGACGAGGCAGTTTTTACAGATAAATTTAGACAAGCGATTGAATGGCTACCATTGTTAGAACCATACGGCTTGTATTTTGAGAAAGGAGGATCAGGTGCAGACATCGGTCCATTGAAAAGTCAAAAAGCTTTATTATTTGGTTTTCGTCCAGACTCTCAAAGATATTTTGATTACCACCACACAGAGATAGATAATATTGATGCAGTTAATAAAAGAGAATTGGAATTAGGTGCTGCATCTATCACTAGCTTAGTTTATCTTATTGATAAATACGGCATAAAATAAAAAGCATGTTAGATCAAACCGATTCCCCTTCGACTTCAAAAAAAGATCCTGGAACTGTCAATGCACATGGATTGAGTTTCAACTTGATGATTTCAAGTGGAGAATTGCAAACAAGAATTAAAGCGCTTGCAGAAGAGCTTACCAATGACTTCAAAGAAAAAAATCCACTTTTCATAGGAATCCTGAATGGTGCATTTATCTTCTGCGCCGACTTGACCCGCTCTTGTGATATGATTTGTGAAGTTGCTTTTATGAAACTATCCTCTTATAAAGGAATGGCATCAACAGGTGACGTAGCTACTGTGTTAGGTTTGGATCGTCCGATAAAAGATAGAAATGTCATCATCGTAGAAGACATTATAGATACTGGAGTTACCTTGCATAAATTGCTACCTGATTTACAAGCAATGGAACCTGCTTCAATTACAATCTGTGCCTTACTAGTAAAACCTGAAGCTGTACAGCATCCATTAGAAATCCATTATGCTGGTTTTGAAATTGAAAACAAATTTGTAATCGGATACGGATTGGATTACAATGAGCATGGTCGATCATTGGCAGGAATTTATCAGCTTGCTTCTCAGGAATAAATAGACTTTTAGTTTCAAGCATTCTAAAATGTCGCAAGCTCATGGACCTAAAAACTACAAACTATTCAAAATCGTCTCTGTAGACCTCAATAATCTACCTTCTTACCCCGAGTATCCCGATCATTTATACGATATTTTGAATGATGAAAGCATAATTGAGAAAAATGCGAAATAAAAATAAATATATCCGTGTATTAGAACTTTACTATATGACTTTTTTGTTATAAATTTGC
>CALFWW010000198.1 GCA_937928575.1 uncultured Saprospiraceae bacterium
GAAGTTGATGTTGACAATTTTTTGGAAGGACGTGTATATCGTGCTAATCTTTACAAATCTGATTTACCAAAATTATTTTTATCCATCCATTCCAACGCGGCACCCGCTCCATATGGTCAATGGTGTGCACCTTCAATAAGCGGTGTCGAAACTTGGTTTTTTAAAGGAAATGCACAAGGAAAATTAATCGCCTCTGTCTTTCAAAAACATTTAATTGCTGCTACTGGCTGGAAGAATCGCCACGTCAAAACACAACCTGGTCGTCAATTTTATGTACTTCGACATACGGGTATGACTGCTGTTTTAACGGAAAATGGATTCTACAACAACCAAGCACAATGTATCGAATTATTGAAATCGGAAGTGCGCGAAAAAATTGCTCAGGCTCATGTCGATGCGATTATGGAAATTGAGGGAAGCGCGGTTTAGCATCACCTATTATTAAAATTTTCATGCAGAATGAGCAGAATTCAAACGTAATTGTTCTGAGATTCCAATACATTCTCCTTGATATAAAATTTTTATAATCGTTCTGTCATTTTACAGCTATTTATCGCTCCAAAAAATTCCAAAGAATTCTTATCTTAGATTATCATTCATTCAAACCTATTTTCATGTTACAAAATTTTACATTTCAAACAACTGGTTTATTCTCATTGCTAGTTGCGCTTTGTTTGACCGCAAATATGCTAAATGCGCAAACAATTATTTTCGAAGAACAATTTGATGGTGGAATAGATTCTACTTGGCAAAACAATCCAATTTCATGTGGAGAGCCGGACTCATTACATAACACTTTGTGGGAGTGGTCCGATGATGGTCGTGCAGAAATGGGTGCTTATTGGGGAGATGCTGGTACAATTCAATCTCCTTCAGTCGGAAATGGATGTGCATTGTTTTCTTCAGACTTTTTAGATAACAATGGAACTGCAGGAAATTTTTTCATGGGTCTTTCTCCTGCACCGCACTCGGCTGAGTTAGTATCTCCTATTATTGATTGTACGGCTTATCCGAATATTTCTTTAGAATTTTATCAATCATACAGAGCTTTTCAAAGTGAGACCAGAGTAGAAATTAGTGCAGATGGTGGTACGACATGGGAACCTATTGTTATCAACGATGGTATTTCTGGTAATGCCTCAACAGATCCTGGAGATATACAATTACTGGATATTTCAAATATTGCTGGAGGATCAAATGCTGTTCAGTTCAAATTTATTTTTGATGGTCGCTACTATTTCTGGCTTGTTGATGATGTCAAATTAATTGTGACTCCTGACAATAATCTGAATCTTGTCAGAGGAGCTTACCCCGTTTTATATGGAACTCCAATTTCACAGTTGCCTTCGATTACGGAACTAGATGCAGAGATTTGTAATACTGGGTTGGTACCACAATCTAACACTTCACTTACTTGTACTATTAATGATAGTGGAGGTACTCAAGTATTTGATGGTACTTTTATTAGAGAAGGACTTTTCCCTACTGATAATTGGCTTGGTGAAGATTCTTGCGAAACATTAATTATTTCAGAGGTGTTTGATATGGCAGCTTTAGGCCTGACCACAGATGTCTATACTTTAAATTATGAAATCGATAGTGACAGCGCTAATTACTCAAATAGTACGCTCATCGTTCAGGATTTTACAATTACAAATAATGTGATTCGTAAATCTCCTTTTGATTCAAATGGTGGGTTAACCGTTGCTGGAGGTGGAGAATATGAATTTGGATACCAATTTTTCACTCCTAATGACGGAGACCAAGCGATGACTGCCAATTTCATGATGGCCGCACAACAAGGCAATACAATGGAAGGTGAAGCTGCAATTGTAAAGATTTATCAAGTTGGTGCTGCGCCGCTTTCGGACGATTCTACTACAGATGATATTCTTCTTCTTGGTTTTGGTACTTATGAATTTGGTGCTGATTATGACAATTATGATATAGCATCCGTTGATTTACTTAATCTTGATAATGGAGAACAAGGTATTGAACTGATTGGCGGAACTTATTATTTAGTGATGGTGAGTTATAGTGGAACTAACACTGTATTTACATCAATCAATACAGCAGTTGATTATCAATTTACCAATGCCATTCATGATGTGATTATAGATGGTGCCGGCGATTTATTCTCAGGCGGATTTACTGGAGCAGATCGTATTCCAGCAATTGATGTCCTTATCGAGCCAATTCCTGATCCAAATAGTGCTGAAGAAGTAGTCACCTCTTTCAACACAAAATTATACCCGAATCCGGCTGACCAATTGATTCAACTTGAATTGGATTTAGAAGAAGTAGCCAATATGAATATTAAAATCACGGATGCTTTTGGAAAAGTGATTGAAGATCGTAATTTCGAAAATATTCAAAATGAGACCTTGACTTTTGATACCAATCAATATCCGACAGGTTCTTACTTGATTTATTTAAGATCTGACAATAAAGTGCAATCTCAGAAATTTGTGATTGTTCATTGATGATAAAATCAAACTAATTTAGCAAAGCCCTTATGAATTTCTTTCTAAGGGCTTTGTTATTTTTACGTCACTATGCCGAAAACATTTCAAATTAAAGCGGGCAAAACAGCACTGCAACATATCCGTAAAAACGGTCTTTCTCCCGATGATATTTCAGTAATCCCCGCTGCAGCAGGTGGACCTAAATGGATCATCCTGAAAGCTTTTGATGAGTACTTACTTTCCAATTGGTTTCAAGACCGTCAGAAACCACTACATCTCGTAGGTGCTTCTGCTGGCGCTTGGCGAATGCTTTGTTATGTACTTCCGAATCCTCAAAAAGCATTAGATCGTTTTCTTACAGCTTATGTTGAACAATCTTATGATACTTGGCCAACAACAGATGAAGTAACTGAAAAGGTAATTGAAATTGTAAAAACAACTTTAGGCAGTGATGGAATTGATGCCTTATTGACTGAACAAGTTTTTAAACTCAATATCATCAGCACCAAAACCAATTTTAAAGAAAAACCAGGAAGTAAATATCGACGGAAATTCATACCGATTGTTGTGAAAAATTCAATTTCAAGAAAATTAGTCCACCATGATTTTGAAAGAGTTGTTTTCACCAATGCTAGCAATCATACTGTTATCAAAAAAGATAGATTTAAAACGATTTATCAGCGCTTCACCAAAGACAATAGCATCTCCGCAATTCGGTCAACTGGCACCTTACCCATTTATATGAATCCAGCAGTCGATATTAAAGGTCTCAATGGGTTGATTTGGGATGGTGCTTTGATTGACTATCACATTGGTTTGGATTACAATGACGAAGGTTTGATTTTCTATCCACATTTTGCAGATACCATTATTGAAGGTTGGTTTGATAAATTTATTCCATGGAGAAAGTTCAATGGAAAAGTTTTGGACCGAATGATTCTCTTATCTCCATCTGCTGAATTTGTAAAGTGCTTACCCGATTCTAAAATTCCGACAAGAGAAGATTTTGAGACTTATTTTGACAACAAAGATCAGCGAATCAAGAATTGGTACGAGTCTGCAAAACGTGGTGAAGAAATGGTAATGGAGTTTCAGGAGTTGTGGGAAAGTGGGAAGTTGGTGGAGCATATTTTACCGCTTTAGTTGAAAGTTGCTTAGACATCCTGT
>CALFWW010000199.1 GCA_937928575.1 uncultured Saprospiraceae bacterium
GTAGCTGCCGAAGTGATGGAATTTGAGAAGTTTTGGATAGGTGAAGATTATCATCAAGATTATGAAAAATTGCATCCTAATAATGGGTATATCAAAAATGTTTCTATTCCTCGTTTGAAAAAGTTTCAGGCTAAATTTCCAAAGTTGATTAAGGAGGGACATTAAGTTGTCATTAACCATAGGACCATCACAAAATTTTTTACCACATAAGCCACGTAAGGGAGAAAGCCTCTTTTAATGTTCTTGAATTTCTTTTATGGTTAAAAATACGTTGCTTTTTACCACATAAGCCACATAAGTGATTAAAGTACGCGGGAAAGCTGGAAAGACACTTAAGTTTTTTTCAGAGCAAAAGTTAATCTAACAATCAGAATACAAAAGGGAGAATCTTAAACAGATTAAAAAAAGCATGTTCGTAAGTTAAGTTTGTAAAAGAATTGTTATTACATGCAACACTTGTCTATAGAAAGAATAAGGGAAGTGAGAATGGCTTATTTTGATCTAATTTGAAAAGTTAAGGTTTAGAATTAGGTTTGATATAATGCAACCTACACGAAATCAACTCGTTACGCATAATGATGTGACGTATTCAAATGAATTCGTCTAAAAGATATTAATTCACTTATTAAACTACAATTAAATATGTTTGAAAATTTAAAACAGATGGCAATGCAACGTTTGATGGCTAAAATGGCTTCAAATGCTTTAGGTGCTACAGAAACACAAGAAGCTGCAACTGAAGGTGCAAATGGCATTATGGATTTAATAAAGTCAAAAGTCGCAGGAGGGAACGCTGCTGAAGTAAAAGACTTATTTTCTGGTGGAGGAGACATGGAGTCAAACTCAATTTTCCAGGAAGCAAAAGGAAAACTTTCTCAAGTTTTACAAGCGAAAGGAATGAGTGCGGAAGATGCGGAAGCTGAAGCTGCAAATACTGCTCCTGACCTTATTGCTGGAATGAAAGAAAAATTTGAATCTAATGATGAAGCGGATAATGCTTTTGATTTAGATGGATTAGCAAATATGATTCCTGGTGGATTAGGTAATATCGTGAAGAATGTAGCTGGTAGTTTAAAAGGTGGTGCGGATGGCGCTGCTGGAGGTGTTGGCGATTTACTTGGAAAAGCAAAAGATATTTTTGGTAAGTAATACTTATCAGATTTTAAACACACCGTATAAAGCTGCTCGATTAATTTCGGGTGGCTTTTTTATTTACATGCGTGTTGACGTGTTGTGCTTTGTCAGCAACTGCTTGCAGCAATAGACTAACAGGAATTAAGTTGAGAAACTAATTGTATTTCAACTGTCTGAATTAGTTTTGCAAACACAACTTTATATGTCCTAAATGATGCTCACAATGCCAAGCATAAAGGGCAGTTGCTTCACTTAGTTTAAAGATTCTATTGTGTTCAGGATGGACAAACGTCTTGTTGTAATCTTCAGGCTGCATATTGTTAAGTATTTGAACCCATTTTCGATGTAGTGATTTTAGAATTGTAACGGAGTCACTGATGTCATTATCTGTCGAGTCAATTAATTCAGCAAACAAATGTTCAGGATAAGGACGAATCGTTGGCGCCTCTTCTGTCAATGCCAATTTAAATCGCTTGATGCTGCTCATATGACTATCCGCACAATGATGGACCAATTGTTTTAATTTCCAACCATCCGGTCGGTATGATGTATTCAATTGTTCTTTGGATAAATCATGAGTCAGATGAGCAAGTGTGACTGGAAATTCTTGGATTGATTTTATCCACTTATTAAGATCTGATTGAAGAATATTTTCTGGCCATTTAAATGGTCCAATTGGAAAGCGAAGTTGATCTAGTTCTTGTTTATTCATAGTGTTGTAATATAGTTAAAAGAGCTGAAAATATAACAATGTAAAAACATTATTTAATGAAAATGAAAGAATATAAATTTTATTCTTGTGTTTCAGCAATAAAATTAATTTTTACTCAGACGGAGTTATCTCATAAGTAATAGCTAATTATAAACTTTTTTCTTTAAATCTAAAATTATTTTTAGTCATACAGTTTGGCAGAATTTTATCACAACCATTTTTCTTGTTTATACCACTCAACGGTTTTGCGCAATCCATCTTCCAATGAATGTTCAGGTGTATAATCCAAGTCTTTAATCAAATTTGAAATATCACAATTCCAATTTCTACATTTTAATTCTTGAAATTTGTCCGTATTTAAGGCGGGATATTTTTTGGTAATTTTACTGACTTTTTCAGAAAAGGAAGCAATTACTTTTACAACGGGTAAAGGCAGTTTTATTTTGAGTGCTTTCTTATCCAAATTAGATTTAATAATTTCATTCATTTTTTCGGATAAATAAAGATGACCATCCGAAACGAAATAGGACTTCCTAGAAACCTCAATCTCCATTGACCGAAAGATTATTTCAATCAGATCGTCAATGTAAATGAAAGTAAGGTATTGTGGTTTAGTGCCGGAGTAGAGTTCCAGTCGTTTATTCAACAATTCAAAAACCATAAACAATTCGGTTTCTCTCGGCCCATAAACAACTGTTGGCCTCAAAATCATGTAAGGAATATCTGTGGTGGATTCCAGCAATTTTTCAGCTGCTAACTTGCTTTTGCCATATTGAGTAACTGGATTTGGAGTAGAGTCATTACTTACTATGTCCGTGGATTGCAAGTCAACAGGTCCATAAGCAGCGAGACTACTAAGGAAGATAAATTTTTCAGGAATGCAATTGTGGATTCGTATTTGATCGATCAATAGTTCTACATATTTGCAATTGACTTTATTAAAGACATCGGTAGAGGAGGTTTTGGTGACTCCAACACAATGAACAATGTACTTGTACGTATGTTGTTGGAATAATTGCGAAATGGTTTCAGGTTTTTCAAAATCCATCTCTACAAAAACGATATCACTATTCGTCAACCACTTTTTATTACTACCTGCTCTGACGCCAGCATGCACTTCATATCCTCGTTTTATGGCTGATTCGACAAGATGACTGCCGATGAATCCGTTGGCACCTGTGATTAATAGTTTATTCATTATTTAATATCGTATCGGTAGATTCGGTAGGTTTTATATTTTTCACCGTTCATTTTTTCGGCTGCTGCTTTCATCATTTCATTACTATCTAAAACCCAAGAAGCTTCCCCTCCTAACAATCCATTCTCTTTAGCTGCTTGAATAAAATTGCCGAAAAATACCGCTTCAATTCCTGCTCTTCGATGTTCTTCAACGACACCTAATAATATGATACGAACCTTTTTGACTTTACTTTTTCTTAATAACAATTTAAAAAGCCCAGTAGGGAATAAGCGACCTCTTTTATTGTTGATTAGAATTTCATTGATGTCCGGCAGACCTAAAGCGAAACCTATCATCTCACCATTTTGTTCAGCAACAAAACCAAATTTGGGATCCACCACCAATTTCAATCCTTCAGCAATATGATCAAACTCCTCAGAAGTGGGAGGGACAAAACCCCAATTATTTTCCCATGCACGACTATAAACGTTTTTGATGGTCGCTACTTCTTTTTTGAAATTTTTGACATTAATATTCCTAAAACTTATACCTCTTTTAGCCAGTCGTTCTTGGATTCTTTTAGACAAGCGAAGTGACTTATCATTGACTGAGTTGGTAGGCAACCAATAGGCAAACAAGTCCATTTCTTTTACGAAACCACATTGTTTAACTAAATTATCATAGTAGGGCTTGTTGTAAGTCATTTGTACAATTGGCGGTTTGTCATACCCGTCCACCAAGATTCCAGAAGTATCGTTTGTGGTCAAATTTGTAGGGCCAAGGACTGCATCCAACCCTTCTTGCTTACACCAGTCAATTGCTTTATCTAACAATGATTTTGCAATAGAGTGGTTATCAATTACATCAAAAAAACCAAAGAATCCAACATTGCACTTGTGATACTTGTTGTAGTTGTTATTGCGAATGGCAGCAATCCGGCCAACTATATTGCCATCGAGTTTTGCCAGAAAGAAAGAAGCTTTGGAGTGTTTGAAGAAAGGATTCTTTTTAGGGTTTAAAATTTCTCTGATTGCAATATGTAATTCTGGAACATAATTGGGATCTCCATCATAAAGTGTGTGTGGGAAGTCTACAAATACTTTGTAGCCTTGTGCAGAATTGACTTGATGAATGACTACTTGTTGGGTTGTACTCATATTTCGATGCTGTTGGTAGCATTGATATCTAACCTTTTGCACACGGCAGCGATTTTTTCTATCGATTCATCAATTTGAGCTTTGGTATGTGTCGCCATCAACGAATATCGAATGAGAGAATCTTCATTCGGAACAGCAGGTGCTACAACAGGATTTACAAAAACACCTTCATCTTGCAATTGCTTGGACAACATAAAAGTCTTAATCGTGTCTCTAATGTAAATCGGAATAATCGGTGTCTCCGTATGCCCAGTATCCATTCCAGCTGCTTTCAATTGTTGCATCGCGTAATGCGTATTTTCCCATAATTTTTTGATTCGTTCAGGTTCCTCTTCCAGCAAATCAAGTGCAGCGATGACACTAGCTGCATTGGCTGGAGCAATACTTGCGCTGAAAATCAATGAGCGTGCAGTATGTTTTAGGTAATTGATTGTATCAAATGAAGCAGCGACAAATCCACCAATTGACGCTAGCGATTTACTAAATGTTCCCATAATAATATCCACATCATTCGACATTCCGAAGTGGGCAGAAGTACCGCGTCCATTCGGACCTAACACACCAAGTCCGTGTGCGTCGTCTACCATGATGTTGGCATCGTATTTTTTTGCCAGCTCAACTATCTCTGGCAATTTAGCCACATCTCCTTCCATACTAAATACACCATCTACAACAATCAATTTGAGAATCCCATCAGGTGCTTTCTGCAATATTTTTTCAAGCGCCTCCATGTTGTTATGTGCATACTTTCTTACTTTTCCAAAAGAGAGTCTTGCACCATCAATGATGCAAGCATGATCATATTCATCCAAGATTATTAAATCATGTCTTCCGGGAATAGAGGAAATGACCCCAAGATTTACCTGGTAGCCTGTGCTAAAAACAAGTGCTTCTTCTTTGTTTACAAACTTGGCAAGCTTTGATTCTAATTCAAGATGGAGATCGAGTGTACCATTTAAGAATCGAGATCCGGCGCAACCCGAACCGTATTTGTCGATGGCAATTTTGGATGCTTCTTTTAATTTGGGATGATTGGTCAATCCGAGATAACTATTGGAACCGAACATCAAACATTTTTTTCCACCAATACTTACGACTGTATCTTGTTCTGATTCGATGGCTCTGAAGTAGGGATAAAAGCCTTGTTTTTGTACCTCTTGAGGTCGCGTGTAGGCTTTCATTTTTTTGTTCAACATTTCTTTGAATTTTAAGGGTCTTCAGTTTTGAAATATGACATTACAAAAGAGAATAGTTAATTCTGAATATGTCGAATGGGTCACATATACCATTAAAATATATGTTTTGATTCATTAGCTAAATAATCTCTCATAGTGCTCAATCTTAACCACATATGTCAAGAATTGTTCAATTAAATTGACCCTAAAGTAACTAAATAATAATTAGAAATTGAAGTGATGGTTGGGTTATAAAAGAGTTAAAAAATTTTTGTTCGGTGAAAAGATAGAAATTGCTTTATAATTCGGATTTGGCGAATTTTCAATGAATAAAAATCTAAATGGGTAGATTATTTTTGGTTGTCGCTTAGCGGACGTAAGTATTCGACATTATTCAAATCCACTAAAAATAGTTGTTTTCACCGCTTTCGATTCCGATTTCAGAATAGAGTAGTAGCTTGTGCTTCTTATGAATCCATCCAGCATCAAGGTATTACATATTTTTGTTGGTAATTCGGCTGCTAATTTCTTCGGCAGCAATAAAGGATGTGGTCCATGCTGCCTGAAAATTAAAACCTCCAGTCACTGCATCAACATTTAAAACTTCACCTGCGAAAAATAGTTTTGGAAATAGTTTGCTTTCCATCGTTTTAAAATTCACCTCTTTGGTATCAATGCCACCACAAGTTACAAATTCGTCTTTAAATGTACTTTTACCATTGACCTGAAATTTACATTTACACAAAATGGCTATCAGTCCATCAATCTCTTTTTTCGTCAAATCAGCATAATTTTTATCCATCAAATCCAGTTGCTCCAGTATTCCTTGCCACAATCTTTTGGGAAAATAAACCAATTGAAAATTTCTCAACAATCTACTTCCACTATTCTTTCTGATGGCAATCAAATCATCTCTGAGTTTTTCTTCACTTTCATTCAACCAATTTACTTCAATTTCAAACTTATAATCTTTGTCATGTAATTCTCTTGCGGCCCATGCAGATAATTTTAAAATAGCTGGACCCGACAATCCCCAATGGGTAATAAGTAAGGGGCCATTATCTTCGAATTGAGTGCCTAAAATTTTGACATTCGCATTTGGTACAGAAATTCCAGGTAATGGTTTTATTATTGGATGGTTGATATTAAAGGTGAATAGAGAAGGAACAGGTGGAATGATACGATGTCCTTTTTCTTCTAACATTTTCCACACGGATGGTGTGCTTCCAGTCGATAAGAGTACAGTTTTTGTTTGGAAATTTACTTCTTTGGTTTGGATCGTCCAAATATCATTTTCTAATGATAAAGCATTAACACCGATACCTAGTTTTACTTCGATTTGATGTTTGCTGCAATTCTCTTGAAAGCAATCAATAATGGTTTGTGAACTATCAGTCGTTGGAAAGACTCTACCGTCATCTTCTATCTTAGTTTCTACATCATTGTCTTCTAGCCAACCCATCATATCGCCACAAAGAAACCGATGAAAAGGACCGCGTAGTTCTTTATTGCCTCTTGGATAATAAGAAGTCATTTCTTTTGGATCAAAGCAGCCATGTGTAACATTGCATCTACCACCACCTGAAATTTTGACTTTGCTTAGTACTTTTTGTGATTTTTCTAATATTAATATTTTGGCAGATGGATTTCTCTCTGCGGTTTGGATTGCACCAAAAAAACCAGCCGCTCCTCCACCTACTACGATGAGATCGTATATCATTGTTTTCTCTTTTTGCTACCTATGAACTAAGGGATTCCTTTTTAAAAGATCCAAAAGTATTTTGACTAAAAACCTAATAAATAAAGGGCAACCCATTTAAAAGTGCTTACATAACAAAATGTGCGCAAATGACTAAATTTCTCCTACAACCGACTCAGAAACATTAATAATGTGGTCGCCTACTTTTTCCAAAGCATGAAAAATGTTATTATATAGCATTGCAGATTTAACTGGATAATCAGGACTTCCAAGATTGGTTAAGTGTTCATCTTTCAAGAAATCTCTGAACTTATTAATTTCAGTCTCCAATTCAACCGCCTTGCTCTTATTGACGTTATCATAACTTGGTGTTTGCAAATTGTTCACCATCTCTTCAAAAGCTGCATCCACTTTATCTAACATTGTGTTGATGTTTTGTCGCTGATTTGGAGTGAAGTAGGCTTGTTCTTCATTTTTTAACTCTATCGTTTTGGAAATTTGATAGAAAATGTCACCGATCCGCTCTAAGTCATTACAAACATTAATGACTGATCTTAATCGTAAACTAGTCTTGGAAGTCAATTCTTGATTGGCCAATTTGGTAACATACTCTGTAATTTCAACTTCGATCTCATCCGAAATAACTTCATATTTTTTCAACTTTTTCAGCATTTTCTTTTGCACTTTAGGCTCAGCGGAATTAATAAGTTGTCTTGTAAATCCAGACATACGGGAAACAACTTCACCAAAATGACCTGCTTCTTTTTGTAATTCTACTGTTGCTAATTCCGGAGTTTTCAAGGCAGTACCGATGAACTTTAATCTGTGATCGTCATCATCTTGATCCTCATCAGAAGGTACTGAAATGGTCGCCAATCTAACCAACCAAGGGACAAATGGCAACATGAAAAGCACGTTGAGCAGATTGAAAGTGGTATGGAAGGCCGAGAGCTTATAAGTTTTTAAAGCGTTTGCAGCATCAATTTCTTCTCCTACTTTGACGTGTCCCTCAAAAAGATGAGAGAAGTTATCAACAAAAGAACTAATCCATTCAATCACCCAAGGGAGTGCAATCACCATCCAAACTACACCAATAATATTAAATGCGGAATGGATTCTTGCGGAGCGTTTAGCCGTTGCATTTCCAACCAATGATGCCAATTCAGCCGTTATAGTAGTCCCAATATTTTCACCCAAAACCATCGCTGCCGCCACATCTAATGGAAGCCAACCCGTATACACCAAAGTCAAGGTCACGGCCATTGCGGCACTTGAGGATTGCACTAGTACGGTCACAAAGGCTCCAATGATAACAAATAATAGTCGAGAAAGAATGCCATAGTTATTGACATTCTGAATCCAAGCCAAAAGGTCAGTATTTGATTTCAAATCCGGCATTGATCCTTTTAATTCAGATAAACCAATAAAAAGAATTGCAAAACCAATTAAAAATTCTCCCCAGTATTTGGATTTACCTTTATTCGCAAAAAATAAAGGGATTCCGATTGCGAACAGCGGATAAGAATAATGGCTAAGTTTGATTTTGAATCCAAGAATAGAAATGATCCAGGCGGTAATAGTAGTTCCAATATTTGCTCCCATCATCACACCTGCAGATTCTACCAAAGAGAGCAATCCTGCATTAACAAAACTCACCGTCATTACCGTAGTAGCAGAAGAAGATTGAACTAATGCAGTGATTAAGAATCCGGTAAAAACACCCAAATATCGATTTTTTGTCATCGTGCGCAAGATGTTACGCATTTGCGAACCAGCAGCACGCTGAATACCATCACTCATTAACTTCATACCATAAATAAAGAATGCTAATGAGCCTGCAATATGGAGGATAGACCAAAATCCAGATGACATATAAGTAGTGTTTAGTTAGTTCTTAATAGTTTGTTTTGTGTGAAAATTCATTAATTCTCCTTAATGGACAAACTGCTTGTAAAAGTGTCCACAAATATAAGATTGCACGGTTAAGACTTGCTACAATTTCATGTTTATTTGATTAAATATCCTTAATGATTCTCACACATCCCAAATTTAATATGAATATATGTCGCAAATGTTAAGTCAGTATTAATTTTAAATGGCTGAATCAACTCTACCACCAAATTTGTAAACGATAATTTCATTAAAACACTTTATTTTATTTTTTAATATGTTGAGTTTGTCAAATGAATTGTGTCTCATTAAATTTGGTAATTTCACTTAAATGTGGAGATCCATCTGTAATCTGAAAATTAAGCGGTCATCCACTGATTTGATAGCGCGATAAGTAAAATCTGTTTGAACTTTTAATTTGTGTCCAACAATATATTTGGAAAGTCCAATCGTGTACTGCATTTCGTCATTTGCGACCAACTCATGTGGATTGACTTGAGTCCATCTACCAGCAACCTCCCAATTTTTTTTAAATAGATAACCAATTGCTAAGTTAGTAGCAGTTCCGGTATAATAGGTGCCAATTATGAAATCTTCATCTGATAGTACTTGGGGTGAATTGTCTGTTGTGTTTCGACTAACAAACTCAGCCATCATTGAAATATTTTTATACTTAAACATGGCATCTACAAATAAAGTACGTAGATCTTTGCCTACAGGGATTCCGTTTTCATCTATTATAAAATCGCCTAATTGACCTCTGGTTCTGCCTGCTTTTTGATTCATGTCGTAAGCGATTGCAACTGCTAATTTCGGAGTAGGTTCTCTAACAATAAAACTACTTCCATAATCTCCACCACCTTTAAACGAACCAAAAGGTAAAGCTTCGATCTTGAAAGTATAATCAATTCCGCCAACATTAGGAACGGTTAGACTTTTACCTTCTCCTTTTGTCACTGAAATCGTTTCTCTCAAAATAAATCGATTTCTAAATTTATGTACGTTTTTCAACATTATACCTACGTCTCGATCAATATTGAAATTACTATTTAATGCAGATCGATCGACAAATTGAAGATTGCCAGATGATACGATTCTTTCTCGATTTCCTGGTAGTTTGCCTTGACCAGCCCATAAGGACAACCCTTTGTAAAAATTCCATTCCGCTTCTGCAGATAACACAATGTTTGCGGCATTACTGAATCGATTAGAATTACCACCTCCATTATCTCTGTTGGATAATGCTAATTCAAGATTGTATTTTAATTTTGGAGATACCGCCCAGCCTTTAAGTTTTATTCGGGCTCTTCTGATTAAAAAAGAGGATGTTCGATTTTCTAATGATGATAATTTGTCTTGTTGTACATCCCATTGATTGGTCATCAGCGTTTGAAATCGAAAAGCTGCATTGATATAGACGGAGGAATCTCGAGCAATCATTGGGATTCCTTTACCAAAAGAGGGTATTTGAATTTGCGCATGAAGGGTATATGAGATAAAACTAAATATGAAAATTATAAAACCTACGATTAATTTTTTCATGCAGACAATCTTGTGATTTATTTGAGGGTCAAATATAGTAGTCATTTGACGAATTGGACTATTTTATTCAAAAAATGTTTTGTCTCTATAGCTACTTATTAATGAATCTCCAATTCGTGCAATTTGTAGGTACCTTATACAAGGAATGTCGAGTGTTTTCTTAAAGACACTTGTCACTTTTAATGCCGATTTACATATGAATCTTAAAGAAAGTCAATTATTTTTAATTGTTGAGGCAACCTTTATTAATCTTAATACATAAATTAAATGTACAGCAATATTTTGCTATAAATGACTGAAAACGAATTAATATCTAGAGTTTTAAAGAAAGAGCGAGCTGCGCAAGTTCAGCTATATAAGGAATATCAAACAACTTGGTACATGATATGTCTACGATATCACAAAAGTAAGCAAGATGCACAGGATGTCTTACAAAATGCTTTGATTAAAATATTTACAAAATTGGAGCAATTTGATGGGCAAAAAGGAAACTTTAAATCTTGGTCTTCAAAGGTGGTTGTCAATGAAAACTTAATGTTTCTCAGAAAAAAAGTTAGTTCTTTTAAAGTAGATGCCATTGATGATGTGCTTTTTGTTCCGGATCAGTCAGAATCTGCATTAGATATTTTATCTGCAGAAGAACTTACTAGAATGATTCAAAAATTACCTGCTGGTTATAGAGCTGTTTTTAACTTGTATATTATTGAAGGATTCAGTCATCAAGAAATTGCTGATATGCTGAATATCAATATTGGTACTTCAAAATCTCAATTATCTAAAGCAAGAAAACTTTTGCAAAAGCAATTGGAAACTTTGCTACAAGAATAAAATTATGTTGGATAAAAATAATAATAAGGAATTAGATAAATTGTTTCAGTCAAAACTTCGGAATAACGAAGCGGCTGATAACAAGTGGAATGTTCCACCTATAGATATTTTCGAAAATGCACTTGCTGAAATTGAAGCGAGGCAACCTGAAAAAAAGCGAAGATGGCCTATATTATTTTTTGTAGGGTTCGGATTTTTAATGTTAGGAGCAATAACATACTTGTTCTATCAGAATCAATCTATGATCGTCGAGCTAGACAAAAAAATTGAAGTTTTAAATCAAGCACAAAAAGAAAGTGAGCAGTTGACCATAATTAATAAAAATGAAAGCACTTCAGCAGCTATTATTCAAGACCAACCAGCATTAGTTGAGAAATCTGCCATGTTGCCAATCAATGCTCAAAAAGGAGCAAGTAGATCAACCCAAGCTGCCAAAGAAACCACAACTCAGAGAATAAAGCCTATTAATAAAGCACAGAAAATAGTTAATTCTAATTTGGCGGTTTCAACAGTATCTACTAGTAGATCTAATGACTTGTTGAGGGCTGCTGAAGTTGCTACTAAATCAATCCCGCAAAATGAATCTAACAATACTATATCGAATGTCGTATTAAGCAAATTTAAAACACTTAACAAACTACCGATACTTAGTATTCCGCTGACCTATACATCTAGGACTATTCAGCAAATTTATATCAACGAAGAAACTGAAAAGGCAGTTTATTCTGATAAAAAAAGCAACTTAAAGTTTAGCCCTTACTTAGCAATTGGAACTAATTTTTCAAGCTTCAATACAAGTTATAATGACTTGCACATAGAAGGGGCAGTTGAAAATAAGTATGCAGTTGGTTATAATATTGGATTCGGATTCTCAGTAGATTTAACCAATCGTTTTGGACTTGAATACTCATTTACTGGGAGAAGTAATGTTTCCAGAAGTAAATATACCTGCAATGTAATTTATGACAAAAACGAAGAAGGGTACAATGCAAATGGAGATTTGGTTTATAACATGGATATGTTTAGCACTAATCCACTATATAGTGCTGTAGCTAGAGTTGAAGTTCCTGTTAATGTTGATGAAATGGATGATGGCGATGTGATGATCAATAAGACAGATTCAAAAGTTGTAATGAGCGTATTGAATACGAAATTAGGAGTGCGATACAAAATTTTGAATAATACAAAATTTAATCTTTTCGTCAATGGAGGAATGGGAGCAAATTATATCTACAACTCAAAAGATGATTTGAAGATGCAGTTAATTCATGAAGATAAAATGATGATGGATAAAACAGCTCCAAGCGGTTCAAAAGTGTTTGATGAATTCTTTGCCTCCGCTTATCTTGGATTGCAATTAAATTATCAATTAAATGATCGCATTTGGATTGGTCTGGACAACAATTTTGAGAAAGGATTTAAATCACTTTTCACTCATCCTAATCTTAATGCTGGATCATCGAAACTTAAAACTTTCAATTCTACTATAAAAGTAGGATACAACTTCTAAAATTTAGAACGAGAGATTTTTAGTAAATATAGAAAGCGACTTCAATTTATTGAAGTCGCTTTTCTTACATGAGCAAGATCTATTTTAAGATGCAATTTGAGATAGTAGTCTCTCCTTTATGATTTGAGTTATTCGCTTATTAAGTTCTGAAGACCTATTGGCATAGAATTCAAATTCAAATTTTGTGAAATGTCCAATGATTATCCCTTGAATTTGATTTTTAAATGAAATGTCCTTCAAGAAAACTTGATTGATAATACCCGCCATTTTTTCTTTGGACAATTTTAAAGAAGTCAGTTTTCTTTTTTCCAGATAGTTCTGAAATACTACAACCAATAAATCATTTTGAAATTTAATGATGGGACGAAGTGTTTTGTTTTGAAAACTTTCAATTGCACTGAATTCGTTCGGTTTAGCAGAAGCAATTTGAGGTCTGATTTTTAATAATTGTTCTGTTCTTCGTGTATCCATATTTTATTTTTTCAATGCTAGTCAAATCGACAACATTACGAGTGTCACTAATGCGACAAATTAGAAATAGAAAACAAATTTATAAAAATTGAGGCAACCGATAGTCCTTCGATGGCATATTATAAATGTGAAATCCTAACTTAATTTTTATTGATAGAAATATTGAAATTAGTTAGTCGAATTTCATTTCAAAAGTTAAGCACATAAATTCTCAGAAATCTACTTTTCCATTTTAAGATAACTGGAGTGTCACCACTCAGAACGGAATTGTATTGTCAGAAATATAAAAATTAAATTAACCAAAATTATCAATTATGAAAAGAACACTCAACTTCAAGATTTTACTTTCTATGGTCTTGATGCTCCTGTGTGGGCAACATTTAATTGCTCAATGCTTAGGGGGCGCTATTAGCACTTCCAATAATCAATCGATGATTTACACTTGTCCGGGAGATGGACAAAGTGATCTTGTCGTATTCCAAAATACCGGTTCACAAGACACAGAATACACGTATTTGGTTACCGATCAAAATGATGTCATTCTCGAAATCGTTGATGGAGATTCTTTTGATTTTGAAAATGCACCAATTGGTGAATGCCATGTTTGGGGAGTAGGATACACAGGTAATTTCCTAGCACAACCCGGTCAATCTGTTTTCGGTAATATGTTTTCAGATGATTGCTACAATATATCTTATAAATGTATCACCGTTTTTAGAGTAGAGGTAGACGGTGGAAATGTTTCTTTGACTCACGAAGGTGGAGATGTTGCGAATATTTGTTTGAATGATGGAGGTTCTGATATAGTTTCATTTTCAACCACCAGTACATCCGCTCAATACACCTATGTTGTTACAGATGAAAATAACAATATATTGGCGATACCAGAATTCAACTATGCCGACTTTGGCAGTGCACCAGTTGGTATTTGCCGTGTTTGGGGTTTATCTTACACAGGTTCGTTGATTGCACAAGCAGGTCAAAATGCAGCAACAGTAGAATTAGCTGATAATTGTTTTGATCTTTCTGACAACTTTATCACTGTCTACAGAAATGAAGCAGATGGTGGGACTGTGGCTATGCCAGATGGACAAACCTACAGAGAATTATGTACGACTGGATCTCAAACAATAGTTGGGTTGTCAAATACAAGCACAACAAGTGCAGATTATATCTACTTAATTACAGATGCTGCCAATAATTTTCTACAAGCAGTCGATGCCGACACTTATGATTTTGCGGGTGTTCCTGATGGGACTTGCAGAGTTTGGGGACTTTCTCATACTGGAAACTTAGTTTTACAACAAGGAAGCTCCGTGTTCTCTTCACCTATCACTGATGGTTGCTGGGAAATTTCTTCCACAGCAATCACGGTTGTTAGGACGAGTGTTGTAGGCGGAACACTTGAAGGAGGCCCATTCGAATTCTTCGTAGATGGAACACCAGATTTTGTTTCAGGAATTACTTTAAGTGGCAATGCAGGAACCAATCAAGCATGGGTCATCACAGATGAACAAGGCAATATTTTGGGATTACCACTAATGCCTGGTGTGGTAGATTTTGATGGAGCAGGAGCAGGAGTCTGCTTGATCTGGAGCTTGAGTTTTGAAGACGGATTGCAAGGAGCAGAAGTAGGAATGAACGCCAATGACTTAGTTGGATGTTACAGTTTGTCGAATCCAATTACGGTTACAAGATTGCCGGAAGGACCATCCGTTGGTGGCATTGTGATTAATGAAATAAATGGCAATGACAGATTCGAAATCAAAAACACTGGAAATACAACTGTTGATATCTCAAACTATTGGATCTGCGATTTCCCTAGTTATTCAGTACTTAGCAGTTTAGATATAGAATGTGACGCTGATTTGGTTTTAGATCCTGATGAGGTGATTACTTTAGTAAGCAATTTTGATATCTCGGGCGATGATGGAGAATTTGGATTGTATCTGAATACTTCGTGGTCTGATCCTAACAGCATAATTGATTATGTAGAATGGGGTAGTTCAGGTCATACGCGTGCAAACGTTGCGATTGCGGCAGGAATTTGGTCAAGTGCTGATTTTGTTCCAGCGTTTCCAAATCCAATGTCTATTCACTATGATGGTACGGGCAATGATGCTTCTGATTGGTCTGTTGCCATGTTCTCGCCATGCGAAAGTCTGATCGAAAATGATGATGAAACGGAATTACAGCGCGTTGCGATTCAAGACATGACTGCTTATCCAAATCCAACCAAAGAAGTGGTGATGATGACACTAGATTATATGAGAGATAATGAAGTTGAAGCACAAGTTAGTTTACTGAACTCACAAGGACAGGTCGTTCAATCTAAAAGAATGAATCTGGTACCAGGAAATAATCAGATTGAAATGTCTTTATCAAATTATCCTGGCGGAATTTACTTATTGGATGTAAGGGCTGAAAATATTCATGAAACAATTAGAATAGTAAAGCAACAAATGTAAAGTAAGATTTCCATAATACAACTTTAGATTTACCAAGAATCGTTGCTGCTCCAAGGGATAAAGATCTCTTGTGAGCAGCTTTTTTTTTGTTATTTTTATAGGAACTATGAAGTCAAAATTTATACTGCTGATTTATTTTATAATTGGAGCAACAAAAGGACTTAGTCAAACTCCTAACTTCAATGATATTTCTGATTTAGCTGGTACAGGAAATGGACCATTTAATCGAGGCATTCTGATTGGCGATTATAATAACGATGGTTATGAAGATATTTTTGTGGTGGCAAATGATGGAAATTGCAGACTGTTCAAAAATCTGACGGATGGTATATTCGAAGACGTTACTGATATGGCAGGCATTCATCCTATTGGTTTGTCTATGACTGGTGCCTGGATAGATATTGACAATGACGGTGACCTAGATTTGTTTATTGGAAATTATTACACTTCAGCATCTCCTGTCGGCAACTATTTTTATTTAAATAATGGGGATGGCACTTTTTCAGACATTTCCGTAAGTAGCGGTTTAAATTCCAATAGTCAAACTAGATCTGTACATATTCTTGACATTGACTTAGATGGTTACTTAGATATTTATGTTTGTAATTTACTTGAGCAGAATATTTACTGGAGAAACAATGGTAACAATACGTTTACAAATTATACTTTTTTTTCAGGTCTAAGTGATACTGGTATTTCGATGGGAGCCGTATTTTTTGATTATGACAATGATGGCGACCAAGATATTTACTTGACACATGATGGAAATCAAGCCAACATCATGTACGAAAATAATGGTTTTGGTGCCTTCACAAATGTTTCTAGTGTTACCAATTTAAATGTAGCTGGCCAAGGAATGGGGGTCGATCATGGAGACATCAATAATGATGGGCATCTGGATATTTATGTCACCAATTTGGGTGCGAATTTCCTACTACTGAATAATGGTAATGGTACTTATACAGAGATCGCAGAATTAGCAGGGGTAACTGATGGTGGTGGAATGGGATGGGGTTGCTTCTTTCTAGACTACGACAACGATGGGTGGGAGGACCTATATGTTATTAATGACTCGAGTTTCAGCCCCGCAACAAATAAATTATACAAGAATAATTCAAACAATACATTTACATTGGTCAGTGAAAATAATCCACTCCAGAGTTTTTATGCCGGTAAAGGTGGACATTGGGCTGATTTAAACAATGATGGTTATCCCGAGATTATCGTTGCAAATAGAGAAGACGAAATCGGTGTTCAGATTTTTGAAAATAACAACTCTGGGAATAATTGGATTGGTCTTGAACTTGAAGGAACTAGCGATTCCAAAGACGCATGTGGAACACGAGTACAAGTCAATACCATCAATGGAACAAAGCTAGATGAAGTAACTTGTGGTTCTTCTTATGCAGCGATGGGGTCGCCAAGAATTTATTTTGGACTCGGACAAGGGGAAGTTTCTAACATCTTAATTACTTGGCCAAATGGTGCAGTAGATTTCATAGAAAGCATGCCAATCAACGAAATTCATTTTATTCAACAAGGAAGTAGTGGAGTCGATATGGATCAAGATGGATTTATTTTGGAAGCAGATTGCGATGATACCAACAGTTCTGTAAATCCTGACGCCATCGAAATAATATATAATGGTATCGACGATGATTGTAATCCCTTGACATTGGATGATGATTTGGATGAAGATGGTTTTAATTTAGCAGACGATTGTGATGACAACAATACTACCGTAAATCCTGACGCTATCGAAATAATTTATAATGGTATCGACGACGATTGTAATCCTTTGACATTGGATGATGATTTAGATCAAGACGGATACAACGCAGCAGACGATTGTGATGACAACAATGCCGCAATTAATTCAGGAGCAATCGAAATCGAAAATAATGGGATAGATGAAGATTGTGATGGAATAGATCTAATTGTTAGTATTGATGAATTAGCTAAATCTATGTTTAAAATATTTCCAAATCCAACAAAGCACGTATTATTTCTAGAGCATAATCAAGTGAATGATTTTCATTTTATTATTTTTGATAAACAAGGAAAAGAAATAAGCGGTTCTAATATTCACGTTTTTAATTCAACTACAATAGAAATACAACTAGCTGCTTTGTCAAGGGGTGTTTATTTTTTACAGATTAGAAGTGCTAGTGGTGTGGAGTACATCAAATTTGTAAAAATGTAGAAATATTGTTTTATAGTGTTATTATAGTGGGTAAAATAAGAGATTAAACCTGCACACAGAATGGAATTTACCTTTATCTCAGGTGCAGGCCTACTAAAGTTTAATTTTCAACAATGACTAAATTCCACTATGGGTCAAAGGCTTCTACTTTTTGCAATATCACATCCAATGTTCATCACTCACCTCAATTCGATACAAAAAATAGTTGCATAAATTCTGCGCAATATCTAGTGGTACATACGGAATCGTAATGTTGCCGGAAGCAGTATATATCCGTACATCCGCCAATTCCTTCCGAGATTGAAATGGGGTTTGCTTTAATTTAACATTTTGAATTTTTATCAATGGCATGATTGTGTAATCATCACCAAAAACCCCATTCGTCACATAGAGGGTTTGGTCATTTATAGCGAATCCACTCTTTTTGAAGGACAACCAGGCCGTTGCAATAAAATATGGAACCAACGCAATGGCCAACAATAACCACCCATTATAATTTTTCACGAGGATGCAAGTTGCAATCAATAAAGCAGCAAACAGCATTCGGTACAAAAGCCGACGATAAAAATAATGAATGCTAATGCCATGCACTTCCAAATTTGCCAATGCTGCTTCTCCTAGCCAACTTTCTTTTAGGTACTCGATATGCTCGTCCGTACACCCTTGAATTCGAAGTGATTTCCTTTCACTCACAGCAGCGGAAGAGGCTTGTTTCAAACTCACATCTTTTATCTTCATTAATTTCTGAAGTGGATTGTGTCCCCATTGCAATAACTGAATTTTATCATAATGAGCGGATACTTCTTTTTTGTTAAACAAGCCATGTGACAATTTAATTCGAATACCTTCTCTCCACAAATGTGCATTGAAGTAAACCAACACGGTTCTTACAAGTGAAATTAAAATCGCTAATACGGTCGCAATAAATATCAAACTAAGAATTGCTGAAAAACTGGCACTTAATAAAAAATCTTTTCCAGTATTCATGTAACTATCGGTATCGATCCCGGCATCTTCTACTGATTCTTGAATCCAAAATAACCCAATCATTACCAAACCTACTGATCTAAAATGATTTTGGCTGATCCCAACTTTCAATAAATTGGCAATCGATAAATTGAGGATAGGGATTTTTTCTTCTTGGACTTGTTCTCTTTCAAGAGCTTGTTTTGCCAAAATTTCTTTTTCAAAATCACTGAAAGCATCTCCATATTCTTGCTCATTTGTAACACTGTTATCCCGTTTTTTCAATAAGATGGATCGGAGCGCTTCTGCTTTTGGTTTGCTCAACGCATCAAAACTAAATTCCGCTTTTTTAGTTCCCGCAGTATCCACTTCCAACTCAACCACATTTAGCAATTGATGAACTACATTCTGTTTTATATTAATCGTCTGAATTCGATCAAAAGGAATATTTAAATTGGTCTTATTAAAAATTCCTTTTTGAATAATCAACTCATCATTCTCAATATGAAAATAGAATTTGAAATAAGAAATAATCGCCCAAATCATGGAGACAATAGAAATGATACTCAATACAATCAGTAAGCCATAAGACCTGCCGGAACCACCAACAAAAAAGACTAATAAAAATGGCCAAATTTGACGCAACATCACCTTAATATATTTGAAGATGATCAAAAATATGGCAACAATAGATTGACGGGTTGGTTGATTGAATGAATTGGCCTCAATTAGCTCCATCAGTGATTGTTCGATTGATGATGAATTGCTTAAGGTGATTGGCCTCTTCCATTGTTAGACCGGGTATCGTTAAATCACTAGAACTACCACCTGCTGTAAAAATATGTAGCGATGCAATCCCAAATAATCGTTCAATCGGTCCTTGTTTTACTTCACTATGTTGAATCCGATTAAATGGAATCATGGTTTTGGTTTTGAAGAACAGACCGGTTTTAAAAGAAATATCTTTTTCTCTGACTGCGTATCCTTTTTTATAAAATCCATAATAGATAATCGCAAAT
>CALFWW010000200.1 GCA_937928575.1 uncultured Saprospiraceae bacterium
TAAGTCATAAACCGGAAGTAAATGTGTAATGGCAGATGTAGTACTTGTAAAAGATTTTACAACTTGTCCATTGGCATTGAATAGTTGGAAGTCTAGTTGTTTTTGAATGGAAATATCACCAACATAGATATTCAAATAATCAATGACTGGATTGGGATAGAGTAAGATAGATTGTTGTTGCGATATTTCATTGACATCATCTATCAAGTGACATCCTGGGACTAGACAGCCATGTTGGTCTAGCTTCATTAGCCAGGCTCTTTGGCGGGGATAGTCTTCTAAGTCTGGCTGGATGAAGCCGTTGGCTTCTCCACATAACAGGAAGCCGCCGTCTGGGGTTTGCTTTAGGTCGTTGAAGACGTTAGTGTTGGCCGATGGGCTATCCACAATATGATATAATCTATGCCATAGGCTATCTCCCTCTGTTGATATTTTCGCGATATGGCCTTTAGCTCCAAATTTATTTTCTAGATATAAAGTATCGTGAATTCTACCAGCAGCTACATACCCACTTTCATCATCTAACTCAATTAATTGATTAAAAAAATTGGCAGGTGCTATTCTAGAACTGCGAATATCAGTCCCCCAAACTAATTCCATTTCTTCATTCAATTTAAAAATATAAGTATGCCAATAAATATCTGCAAAAGAAACAAAGTCTTGCTCGACTCCTTTCCTAGAAGCTACAATCAATCCACCATCATCTGTTGCAACCAATCCATCTGCGGGACCAATTAATCCCCAGGATTCAGGGGTTTTGTAATCTGATATTAAGTCGCCATTTGGGGCTACTTTGGTGATGCGGGCGTGGCTATCGAACCACATGTTTTGTGTGGACAGATTTTGATTCCATGATCCTATCACGTAATTCCCATTATAGTCAACAATCATTGATCTTGGTTGGTCTGATAATTCATCATCGTAATATTGCCGCCATTCTATTTGACCGGCAGAATCTATTTTTGTTAACCCTACCTCAGAATTCCAAGTATTACCCTGTGGCTTGTTAAACCATTCGGATATCATAAAACCATTATCTTCCGTTTGAACTAAATGTCTTGGAAGAATAAAAATCTCTGTAGGATAAAAGGAATTTCTAAAAAAAGAAGTAAAAATGGTATCACCCTGATTATTGTATTTAATTAAAAATGCTGACATATCCTCTTCAAAACTATATCCAACTGCGGCAAAACCATTATCGTGTGTTTTTATTAAATGTTCGCTCCAAACTTCTAAGGTTTTGGACGTATCTGTGTAGATTTCTATAAAATCAATTTCTCCATCTAATCTAATTTTTGCAAAAAAATTACCAGCAGTGAATGGTGGTAAAGTA
Organism: uncultured Saprospiraceae bacterium; assembly: GCA_937928575.1. GTDB lineage: Bacteria > Bacteroidota > Bacteroidia > Chitinophagales > Saprospiraceae > CALDGQ01. The sequence continues at coordinate 1,334 of CALFWW010000200.1, forward strand.
TCATTGGTTACTCCTACTGCGTAATATGCTGTATCGGTGATACTAATACAACTACATAATGCTGCAGGTCTTTCAAAAAAATATCGCATGCTAAATGTCTCTTGTGCTTTTAGTGGTAGAAATATTGTTGCAAATAATATGATAAATAAATACTTCATGCTTTTCTTTTTTAAAAGGGCGACAAATCCATTTATGTTTGTCGCCCTAAATGTCATCTACCTATAAATTACTAATTTTTTAGCTGTTGACTTTGTTTCTCCATAAAGTATTTGATAAAAATATACCCCTTGAGGTAATTCTGTTGTATCCCAAGTTTTTAGACCTTTATTAACCGTTAATAAAATGGATCCACCTTCTGATCCCGATAATCGGGATAGGCTCCTCCTTGAAAAGGAGGAGTGTTTCGCGAGGAGGACGTTGCTTGTTGCACAAGGTAGAATCAGCACACATTTGCAACAAATTGAACACGTTGCTATAATTGAGCTGATATAGGTAAATTGATAAAATAGACGCAAATTAGCAGAGTCCAAAAATCATTTACATCAAACAACACATTTACAATTTAAAGAAAAGCTTAGAAAGGATGCTACTGCAACTGCTGCTTAGCTTGCAACAACTTATTATTCCCAGGATCCACCTGCAATCCATAATTAATATACTTAGTAGCATAAGTCCGATCCCGCAATTGTTGCGCAAAAAACTGATGTCCCATCCGATAACAGAAGTCCGCAACTTTGACATCATCTCTTCCTGAGGAGATTAGATATTCAACATATTGTTCGATAAAGGAATGGTTCCTTTTTATTTTTAATACTTTTTCAAAACCAGCTAATAATTGATCGATATCTCTATTGAATCTATAATCTTCTGCAATCAAACCGCCTTTCATCGTAAGGGCTGAACCATATCTTGGATTGATCTCCAAAGATCTATTGATATAGAAATTGATGTCTTTCAGCATTTCCTGTTTTTTGGAATTGTCTGATTCTACTTTGTAATTTTCAAAAATGGCTGTACCCATAAAACAATTGGCACGCGCACTATTTTTGGATACTTCGATAGCGGCACTATTTAGGGTCAATGGTGTCTCCCAAGCTGGTACGCGCACAATCGTTTTGGCAATGAATCCAAGACAGAACAATCCAATAACTCCTGCACCCGCCATTTTCATAGCAGACTTATTTAGACTCAATTGCGGCAATTTTTCCAACAACAAATACGCTAGTGCAATACAGAATCCAATGGAAGATATGTATACAAATCTTTCATTCATAAAGGTACCGACCGTGAATGGCAAATTCGAAGTAATCGATAAGGTGGCTAGATAAAAGATAATGGCATACGACAAAACACTTTTCTTTCTCAATCCCAACAATGCAATCACACCCAATCCAAGATGAACTAATAATGATAAAATCACTCGCCAATCTCCCCAATTCATAATCGGGATATGATAAGGATAATAATCATGGGTCAATTGAACAGGAAACACCAATAGTTTCAGATAAACCAACAACGTATAGACGATGGTCGCATATTTCTGACTCCCATTCATATCCGCGAATGGATTGTTCATCAAATCTGTTACTTCTTTTCCTGAATCTAAAAAGTATCCTATGATGCCTGTTCTTAAAGCGATAAATCCAACACCTACCAATAGCAGTGGCACTGTAACCATCGCTATTTTTTTAAAGGAAGTATTTGAAAAGAAATAAATGGAGAATGGAATAACCGCAATAAAAGTCAATGCATTTTCTTTGGACAATAAAGCCAGAAAGAAAGTAATCGCTGATAATGCAAGGAAGTAGATCTTTTCGGTTTTGACATATTTCAAACTATAGTACATCGCC
>CALFWW010000201.1 GCA_937928575.1 uncultured Saprospiraceae bacterium
ATGGGGATCTACCCTATTTGAGTCTGATTCCAACAATACATTTTGGGATGGACGCGTCAACGGTAAATTTTTGGATGCGGGAGTTTACATCTATAGCTTGAGCTATCGCGAGTCTTTACTAATGGGCGATGTGTTGGTGGAGAGTGGGACGGTTACTTTGGTGCGATAATATAGATGCACTTTACCTAAATCGCTCTAATTCAATATATTGTTAGAAAATTATTTGTCACCAAAATGTTTACATAAAGCTAATTTGCAGATAGATTGTTATTCATTTTGTATTTAATTTCATCTTTTTTTGGAAATTTATTGGGATTGTTTTGTTATTTTAGTATATATATATATTCGTGCCGATATATTTTTTTTAAACAAAACTTATACGATGAAACGAATAATTTTAATGTTTTTGCTTTCCTCCTCTGCATTAATTATAAATGCTCAACCAGATCCCTGCCAAACGAGTTGTTGTAAATCTTGGTATTATCCGAATCAAGATCCAGTATTAGGTTGCTTTACTATGCTTTCTTCGGAACGACTTAACAATATCCCTGGCACTCTTTTCTTTTTGGATGTAACAATATTGCCTGATCAGGCTTTTTGTTCTGCAAGCTTTATAGATAATGAAGAGCATAGTTACCATTTCGACTTAAATGAAAATTGTACGAGATTTGATGTAAATAATGATTGGAGATGGACAGAAATCATTCAAGGCTTTGGAACGGATTGGGTAACGTCCGCATGGGCTGATTGGTTCGATACACCTGAATGTGCCCCTCCATACGAAGTCACACCTTGTCCAAGATATGACAAAGAAGCCACTAAATATGGTGTACCGGCATTAGGATCCCATTAACATTATTACTAATAATCACTCAAAATAATAAAATATGAAAAATATTGGTTTTTTTCTAACCCTAATCCTCATTACGATTATAATTCAAAGTTGTAATACGGAAGAAGACATAAATAATAATCGATATATTGCAAACAAAGCAAAAGCCCAAAATATTTTAAAAAAATATGATCTTTCAGAAAATAATAAAAATATTAGCTTAGATAGAAGATGGTTAGATAAAGATTTTTCTGAAGAGGACTGGATAAAATATGAGGAGATTGCATCTAAGTTTACGGAAAGAACTCAAATGGTTGATAACTTGAATTTATTTCGTGAAAAATTTCAGAAATTTCTATTTAAGAACTATACAGAGGAAAATAAAGCTTCCTATCAAGAGCTTTATAATAAGTTAACCACAGTTGTAAATTTTTGTCAAATGCAGAAAATTATTAAAAATCATCTAGAAAAATTTCCAGCTAAGATGGTTGATGATCTTTTTTTAATGCACTGTGAAAGCAATAACTCAAACGATTAGTCGAAAGTAGAGTAATAAAACCTCATATAATATTTATTGTTATAGAGGTTTTATTTTTAAAATCAAGCAATGATAAGATTCCTTTGTATTCTTGTTCTTCTAACTTTATGTTCTACACCTTCATTTACCACACACATAATTGGAGGATTTTTGGATGCATCTGTAATTGAATTTTCACAAAATAGTGACTCCTTAAAACTTGATGTCAACATCACCTTAATCTCTGATTGTTCTCCTTCAAACTTTCCTCTTTCTCATATTGAGTTTTTAAGTATTTATAGTAAAGCTCCCGGGGCAGATTTCATTTTTTATGATACAATTTTATTTAACCTAGCTTACAAAGATACGTTAACCAACTTTGATTATGGATGTTTAACAGTACCATACAATAGTTGCATTAACTACGGTGTTTTCAACCAACTGATAACTATTCCAAATATTGTAAATCCATATACACTAGTTTTTCAAAGATGCTGTAGAAGTGGTTCAATTACAAATATTTTGGAACCCGAACTTGAAGGATTTAATTTAACATTAGAAATTTCACAAGAAGCATTAATAAGTCAAAACTCCTCTCCGAAATTAAGACTAACAAATTCAATTACAATCTGTGTGAATGAACTTACAAACTTTAATATTCCAATTGAAGACGAAGACGGAGATAGTATATCAATTACACTTTGCGAGCTTAGTAGTTTTGATGAAGACCTTTGGCCATATGCCCCGCCATACCCAAATCTGCCATACATGCAGTTTAGTAATTTCTCTGTACAGAATCCATTTGGTGACAATGCTAGTTTGGAATTTGTTCAAGAAACGAATTCATTAAATATTTTTCCAACAATTATTGGCCAATATGCTATTGCTTTCTGCATTAAAGAATATAGGTCTGGAATATTAATAGGTGAAACAAATTTAGATTTCCAAATAAATGTTGTCGAATGTCAAAACGAAGTAAAGCCTCAAATTAATAGTGACATGGTTGATGCTGATGGGACTGAAATAGTAACCTTATGTAACGATAATACTCTCACAATCAATAACTTAAGCACTCCAATTGATTTAATAGAAGATATTTTTTGGCAAATACAAATAGGTGAAGAATTCTTTACCTCTAGTGAGTGGGAACCATTTATTTCATTTCCTAGTTCAGGAATATATAATGGAAAATTACTAATTAATCAAAATGGAGAATGTCCAGATTCCATTACAATAAAGTTTGTAATCAACGACAACTTCAACGTTGATTTTGAAATAGATTCTATTCAATGTTTAGGAGAACCTATTAATATTTACGATCGCTCTACATCCGATCAACCAATTGAAATCAATTGTTATTCTGTCGGTTTAGATTCTTTTATATACGCTCCTAACATTTCTTATTTTCCACCCGACACTGGACTACAATCTATTTATTACCTGATAATTGACGAGTATGGTTGCATAGCTCAAAAAGAAAAAATATTAAATTACCAACCATTCGCGCCCCCCCCGATTCAAACTGCCGTCGATACAACTGTATGCACTGCCTCTGGATTCTACCCAATTTTCAATGATGAAGACTACGATATTTGGTACTTCCAAAATATTTCAGAAATGACACCTATAGTTATTAACGAATCAGGCTATCAAATCCTAACAGTTTCCCTCCAAGGTTGTGAATTTTCAGAAAATATCTATGTTGATGCAATCGATTGCAA
>CALFWW010000202.1 GCA_937928575.1 uncultured Saprospiraceae bacterium
AGGATTTTCCCATTTATAAGAATCTACATTTTGACCTAACAAGGTAACTTCGCGGAATCCTTTGGAATATAATTCGTGTGCTTCTGCAATGATCGAAAATGCATCTCTGCTTCTTTCGCGACCACGTGTAAATGGTACTACGCAAAACGAACACATATTGTCACATCCTCTCATAATGGATATAAATGCACAAACACCATTTGAAACCAGTCGTAATGGATTGATGTCCGCATAAGTTTCCTCTCGAGATAATAACACATTTATTCCTTTATCTCCATCTTCTGCTCCGGCAATTAATTTTGGTAAATCGCGATAAGCATCCGGTCCCACAACAATATCCACTAATTTTTCTTCCTCCAAAAATTTCTTCTTCAATCGCTCAGCCATGCAACCTAAAACCCCTACGATCATGGAGGGATTATTCTTCTTTTCTTTTCTAAAAATATGGAGTCTTTTTCTGACATTGTCTTCCGCTTTTTCACGGATAGAACAAGTGTTGATCAATACCAGATTGGAATTTTCAAGTTGGCGAGTAGGTGTGTAACCCTCTTTGGCTAGAATGGAGGCAACGATTTCACTATCACTGAAATTCATGGCACAGCCGTAGCTTTCGATGTAAAAGGTTTTTCCTGAAGGTTTTTCAGCAACTACTTTTGATTCTGAAAAAACTTCTCCTTGTCTTTTCTCATCATGCTTATCAAGCCCATTTATGGTTGGATTGTTATCGTACATTTCTCTAGATGTAGTCTCTTTTGTAATGAGGCAAATATAACTAAAATGCGTGAAAAGTGACAAAATGTCATGAAAAAAGCCTCCATTTGATCAAATCAAATGGAGGCTTTTTGGAATATTGCCTTTCTAAACTACAATCATTGCATATTGATTAAAATCTAGCGTCGACTCTGAAAGCAATATTTCTTGGCGCTTCCAACAAACCTGGTCTAGCCGAATAAACTTCATTTGTTACGTTTTTACCGACAAGTGATAATTTGAAATTTTCAGTTAATTGATAAGAGAAACGGGTATCTAATGTTGCAAAACCTTTGTTTTGATCTCTGAACTCCTCAACACCATCAATAATTCCTAAAAAGATTTGATCCACTGCTCTCATTTCTGAATTGATAGCCGTAGCAAATCCGAGTTTGAATTTTTTATAATCAAATTCAATATCCCCTTTAAAGGTTTTTTCAAATCTATATTTTAATACATTTTCATCTACTGAAGAACGGAAGGCATTTAATTGTGCTTGTGTACGTGGTTGTCCTGGCTCTGGAGTAGAGGTGTCAAATTCTTGGAATTTTGGAATAATATGGGTGTAACCAATCAAAAATGTAACACCTGCATTATCATTAAATTTTCCTTTTCCAACAATATTGATTTCAGAACCAATAATTCTGGTATCACCAACATTTTCAGAAGTAAAAGCAAGTATGGTTGGATCATTATTGAAACCGAACTCCATCATGTCTTGATATTCAGAATAGAAAAATGAAACATCAGCAAACCCTTGTAGTTTTGTTCCTGGAATTTTCCATCCTTGCTGCAATCCTAACTCTGCACTCCATCCAGTCTCTGGTTGTAGAGATGGGTTGGGAACAATTCCTACAACACCTAAACTAGTATTAATAAATTTTTCGGCGATTGTTGGGTATCTATAGCCTTGTCCCCAAGAGCCGCGTAGATGGGTATATTCAGCGAAAGCATAATTAAAACCAGCTCTAAACACTGCTCTTGCATCAGTTTCTTTTCCATCCTCAATAAAAGCTGTGTTGCTGCTATTAATAACAATTTCTTCTGGACTTTTTAATTGGTTCCATTCATAACGCGCACCTAAGGATACATTTAGACGATCTCCAATTTTTTTATCCAATTGTAAATAGCCAGCGAGATTATCTGCTTGAAAAGTAGTGTCACTATATAGTTCAGCTTCAACATTTGTATGCATTCCTACAATTCCTGTGGTTAGAATTAAATTAAGATCTTCCATATTTCTTTGGAACTGATATTCTCCATAGGACAAGTTGGAAAAATTAGAACGGTTGTCGATATTATCATTTACAACACTATAATAACGACCCATTAATTTATGTTTGTTGCCCGACTTGTCAAAATAGGTAATGAAAGGATCTATAGTATATCTGTTGACCTTCGATTGGTTGACAACACCAGGACTTGGCAAGGTAGAACCTTCTTCTCCATTCAACCAATAGAAAAATGAACCACTATTTCCTCTATTAAAGTTGGAATTGAATCCGATTGATAATTTATCGGTGACTCGAAAACGGGTTCCTAAATTAAATCTACCGTAGCGATTGTAGGATTCTCGATTGTGACCATCATTTCTCAAAAGAAACCCACCAACTACTAAATCTAATTTTCCAATTTTTCTTCTATGTGATCCACTAAAGCCTAGTTGCATTGGGACATTATATCCTTTTTGATCACCGAATAATTTAGGCGTGTGACCAGCAATTGTATCTACAGTACCATTATCATTCGTTCTGATGATGTCTTGATCATTTTCCCACCAACTTCGATTGGCATCATCTCCAAATTTCTCAAAATGAGTATAAAAAGTAGAAAAAGAGGTTTCAGGCTCAGACTTAGCGTATGCAGTTCTAATATTGATAATTCCGTTCATCGCAGAAGAACCATATAAAGCAGAAGCAGCTCCTTTCACAATTTCAATTTGTGCAATATTTTCAACTGGGATGTCATTCCATTGTGGGAATCCTGCATCTGCTTGTAATGCTGGAATATCATCCAGCAACAATAACACTCTACTTCCGGCACCATAGGAGTAGCCAGCGCCACCTCTTATACTTGGTTGACCATCTACGATTTCAACACCAGGAACTTTTTTTATGACTTGATCGACGGCAGTATTGTTGTTACTCTCCAATAAATCTGGTTGTATAATTGCAACAGAGGCGATTACTTCACTTTGTTTTTGCTCGTGCTTACTTGAGGTGACAGTAACGACATCCATCAGGTTCACACTTTCGCCCATCACTAAATCGAACACTTTATTTTCTCCCATCCCAAGTGTGATGGATTCGGTGACGGTTTCAAGACCGAGGTAACTAAATTCTACTTCATAATCACCTGGTGCGAGTTGAATCGTGTAAGTCCCATCAAAGTCCGTCGTCGTCCCAGTTTCACCCACTTGAATTGCGACACCAATAAGTCCTTCAGGATCTCCACTTTCTGTAATTTTCCCTGATAATGTCGCATCTTGAGCAGTAGCCGAGGTTGTAAAAGAAAATATGGCAACCAGAAATAGGATAAATTTAAATTTTGGTTTCATGTTTTTTCGTTTAGGTTAATTTCAATATCACATTATCACAAGTTAATGATAAGTTTAAATAATTGATCATACAACAATCAAAACAATAACTTTTTTTATCTTGCACGGTATTTATTATCTCATTTGTAAAACGTTAAATATGATGAAAAATCTACTTTTGATACTTTGTACTTTTGTTTGTGGTCAGCTATTTGCTCAGACATGTACCCCCGATCCAACATTTGCTGATTCCGCGGCAGGTATTTATCCTTTGCCTTTTTATGCAGATACTCAAAGTGGTGGAATTACATTGGATGCCGCAATTGGTTGTCCGTATGAATTTGTATTCCAAGCAATCGTTCCTGAAGAAGTTACCTTGCCACAAGGTACATTTGAATTGAATTCGGTAAAATTAACAGAAACTGGAGCAGTTTTAAACCTACCTGCTGGTGTGGAGTATGCTTGTAATCCTCCTGACTGTTTTTTCGCTCAAGGAACACAGGGTTGTGTTGTACTATATGGTACTCCTGATGCTTCAAATACTCCAGGTACTTTTGATCTTAAAATATTGGCTGAAGTTGCATTGTTAGGAAATCAATTGGTTTTGAATGATACCTTCCCAGGTGTTTTGACCAATGGTGGAAATTACTTCTTAGAAGTATTGGAGGAGCCTGCTGACCCTACATTATGTCCAGTCGGAACAGCTGATGAAAACATCACTCCATTTAATTTTACATTGGCACCGAACCCAACATATGGATCTACGACTTTAACAATTGATGCAGACAAGCGCAATGAATTAATTTTCCAGATTGTCAACTTAACAGGTCAAGTAATCCAAAGCCAAGTGCTACAAGTTGAACAAGGACCTAATACTTTTGAAATGGTTGTCAAAGATATTTCAGAAGGAATGTACTTATACTCTTTAGGAAATGAAGAAGGAGTATTGACAGAAAGAATTATGGTGACAAAGCAACATTAGTAAGTAAATTTATTGTTGTAAAAATGGTGATTTGTTAATACAAATCACCATTTTTTTTGCGTGCTTACAAATTAATGAAAACTTTTTCTGTTGAAACTACCACGAACAAACTAGGTAGTCAAGTGATAGATAACACCATGCACAATCTGTTCAGCATTTTTATCTACTTGCAAAATTTAATTAAATTTATATAAAATAGTGAGATGTGTTAATATACAAACGGGACGCTTGTACTTAACAATTTTTATATTGAAGTAAAGAAAAGAAAATATTTATAAAGGGCGGTTTTAGCTATTAGCGTCTTTATTTTTACCAGGCTTGTACATACCCGTTGATACCGCTCCGATTCCGATTGCTAATCCAGTTCCCAGTCCAATAGCTAATGAACCAGTTGCAAATCCTATAGCTGAACCTAATGCAACTCCAATTGCTATTCCAGTGTCTAAATTGTCAATATTTTTCATAATTGTGTGGTTGTTAGTTGTTTTGGTTTTAGACGTATAAATATCTAAACGGATACAAATTTAATTTTTCTTTTGTTGATTTAAGGAAATTTATGGGTTTAAATTTGAAGGATTTGCAGATATATTATTCGTCTCGCTAAAAAAATCAATCGAATCACCATAATATCTCCGTTTAAAATCAATTCTTCCCCTTTAATCAATTTCAAAAAACGAGGGATCTCCTGAAAACCTCTGATTATTCAATCGCATCAAGTGATTATTCAATCGCATCAAGATCGCTAAATGGCCGTACTGGATCAATTTGCTTGATCGCTGGCTGGTAAAAAATCAGTATTATTTGAAGGAAGAATGGGTAAATTAATTTTGGGTTTCATTACTTTTTTAGGGCTCTATGTTAAAAGCAGTGGGTAATAAATTAACTTCATCAATAAAGTCTCGATTCAGAGGCATAAAAGCCCAGAAGAAACAAAAACCCTAGGTCTATAAACTCCTCCCTCAAGCATATAGACCTGCCTCCCGCTACAAAATCCTACACTTAGTTTAACTTTTATATACATTTTAACATAACAATCGAACTGCAATCAAAAAATATCAGTATGCTAATGAGTTTTAATAAATATTAACCCACGGAAATCAACATAGAACCTTTTTTAGTCAGTTGTTAGTAAATATCACCTCGAAGATTAACGAGCGGGATGTCCATTTCCGTTCAATTCTAAATTTCGGAATTTCTCATTTTGTCTATATTTCCCTTGTATTTATAACCAAATCGCTCGATATCTTCTTTATACCAATCTTCAATAATAGACTTTGTTTTCTCATCATAATAATCAGTGTAGACATCCTTTTGAGTGGCATTTAGGTGTCGTAGTTTAGATTTTACACCGATTTGTTTTGCTATTTTCTGAAAATCAGCATGTAGGGATTCGAATCTAATGATTTCAAAATTAGGAAGTTGATTGTTATAATCTTTCAGCCAATCGGATTGAGCTGCAAACATTTTTGGTTTATCCAGATAATATTCATCTTGTTCACCGTAAGTTTTTACGACCCAATTTTTAAAAGAAATCGGGTTGCTTTTCATTGCTGTTTGATTGGTGTTGACACGATACTTGTATTGTGAAACCACTTTGTCCCATGGATTTCGGATAGCAGTAAATTTAAATGCCTCCTCAAATTCTTTTTGACCTACTATATCAATAACCTTTTTGACAGGCAAATGTCTAATAGTTGGAAGACCAATAGCTTTTGCGATACTCGTCCCTCCTGTTTTGTTGATGTGAATGAAAATGAAGTTATTGTACTTTCCTTTTCTTAGTGGGTGTTGATTTGGTTTGAATAAACGGGTTCTATATTTCCAGATTAATTTTCGAAACATTGGATATGCAGATCTTCACTTCAATTTATGAAATGAAGATACACAAATTAAATTTCAAAGAGTAAAACTAGTTCCACGTAAATAAATCAACTACTAATTCAGATATTGAATTCAAGTTTATTGTTTCATCAATTTGATAATATTCATCCCATTGTCTCCATTAATTTTAGCAACATAAATACCAGCTTCAAACGAAGTTGCATCCAGGTCAACAAGTGTATTGTTAGGAGAAATAGTTTTTAATCTACGACCTTGTAAGTCAAAGATTTCAATGGAGGTGATGACTTCATTTTTAGTGGAAATAGTCCATTCATCGTTAGTTGGATTGGGATAGACTTTTAATCCGTTGATTGCAATAGTTGAAGTGCTTGAAATAAATTCTCCAAATTGTACATCATCAAAATAGTAAGTTTGTTCACCAGCTTGTGCGCCTTCTGTTCCAAAGTTGAAAAAGATAGATGCCATATTGTAAGTCCAGCCCATTTGTAAGCCGATTTCTAACAATTCAGTTCCAGGAGCTTGATTTAAGAAGTCGAATTCAATGACTTCCCATGCACCAGCGACTGTGGTGTTGGTTTCTGTTTCACAAGTATGAGTTGGATCATTTGAATCTTCTACTTTTAGTCGGATCGGTGTATTGGCGGTAGGTGACCAGACACGTGCATACATCTTTGAGTCGGTCAATGTCAGTGGAATATTTGTTGCAAAACCAGCTGGAGTACCAATAGTCGTACCAGCCCAAGTTGCTGCTTCATCTGTCTTGATCGCTTGAATGCATCTGTTGTTTGGGTCTGTTGGATCCACTACTAATGAAGAAAGATTTCCGCCAAAATCAGTTGTGGTATAATTTACGGTCGATCCTTCAAAATCTACTGGCCAGTCAATTTGTGATCCACTAAACATTTGTTGCACGTCGTCAAATAAAAAGGTAGAAGTCTCACTTCCGTCGCCCACATTTCCAAAATCAAACATAAAAACAACTTGATTAAAATCCATTGGTGTACCCGTAAAATCCCAAGTCATTTCTTCCCATTCACCGGACACAGTAGTCGCGACATCTCTTTCTATCTGTCCATTTCCTTCGAGCTTGAATTTGACAATAGTACCTACTGGAGCTGTCGTAAATACTTTCATAGAAATACTACTATTGGAACTGAAGTCCAGATTTGCAGCTAATTCAATTTTACTTCCTGACCAAATAGTCCCTCCATCTCTTACGATTTGAGCTACGGTACTACTCGTGTTGATACCATTCGGTTGTGGATTTGGAATAACGGTGGCAATTCCTCCGTCGAAGTCGATAAAATCGGTGGTAGTAATTGTTGATTCGAAATCAATTGGAAGTGATTGAGCGGTTGCAATGGTACAAGTCAGGATGAATAGAAGTAGTGTGCTGAATTTCATTTTATTTCTTTTTTGTGTTGCAAGTTTACAGAAAATAAGGGTGATGTAGTGTATAATTGGAATTTGAAATGGGGGTGATGTAGTTGTGAGCAGTGGAGAGGTTAATTATAATACCCTGAAACTACACAGATCGGAGCAACTGGGATATTAATTTTACTTATGGATTGAAAATACAGTTTTCTATTAGTCAAGGTCGAGGAGAAGTATTCACCTATCTACTTAATTTTGATTAAGGACTAGTTGAGTTTGTGAGTTCGCTAAAAGTGAAATTTCATTTATGATTAGAAATTAACTATTTAATTTTTACTTGTGGATATAACCTACAATTTGTATTAGCCAAAGTCGAAGCATATTTTCTACCTATCTACATATGATTGGATCAATTTAATCCATTAACTTCCCATTTTATAAACATATTCATCCCCTTCTGACAATTGATGTAAAGCATTCGCCAATTCTATAGGAGGCACTGTCAATTTCCGCTCTCCTAAATTCATCCAAGCACCTTTTAGGGTAATATGTGCACATTTACCATGTTGATTGAAAATCTCGTGATGTAATTCCCATCTGGAGCCATCTTTATTCATTTTTCCTTTTAACATATTGATTCGGATCGTGTCATTGGGATGGATTTCTTTGATAAAAGAACATGCTTCTGTAAAGATGATTGGACCAATATTTAATGCTGACATTTTTGTAGAATCAAAACCGATATCGGCAAAAAATCGAATCCGTACATGCGCACCATAATCGTAATAAGCGGAGTGACGGACGTGCCGATTGGGATCTGTATCGGACCATCTTACTTCAATCTCTTTTTCGTATTTTGTCATGGGGTAAAAATAAGAAAAGGGTGGGAGTTTTGAGAGGTATTTGAAGGTCTTCTCTTTCGGTGGCTAAAGCCGCCGATATGGGAGCTCGCGTCCTCATGTACACATCCTCCTTTTCCAAGGAGGATCGGGTGGCATGGCCGAGGTGGATCCTGCGAATTAAGATCCTTTTTTCTCCTGTATTCAGATCTACCCCGCCCAATAATTTGGTAGACCCTCCTTGGGAAAAAGGAGGACTGTTGTGTGAGCTCGTGGAACATTGTGTATGCTCGTTTTCCGCACGTTTGGAACTATAACGAGTAGAAATAATAACAATAAATTTACAAATTCTTTGTGAACAACTCATTCAACTCCTCCTGTATCGAAACCCCTTTGTCTTTATTGTACCAAACCTGCAATTCCTTTTTTTTATCTTCTGCGCTTGTAATGTTATCCTCTTTATGTCGCATGACGATCGCTTGTGGTTCTGCTGGTCTTGGACCCCAATCAAATATATCTTTTCCATTGTCGTCACGCACAATTAATTTAGGAATTGACTTTCCACCATTGGTTAAGTAGTTGTCAATTTCACTACCTTCAGCATCGCGATTTTGAATCGTTAAAGTAATGTTAGGATTTAGTGCTGCTAATTTCCCAATGAAGGCATGACTATGTGCAGCGTCTCCACACCAAGGTTCGGTTATCAAGACCCACTTTAGTGGTTGATCGATTTTGTTGATGGTTGCTTCTATTTTAGGTAATAGCTTACCCGTTTTATTCCAACGTCTTATTCTTGCCTTGTTCATTTTTACATAATTAACGTAATCTTCATTATCGTAAGGATAGCTGTTGTTGACTCCATCTAAGATGTCATCAAATTGCTTTTCGTATGTTGTAATTTCCATTTTAAATTAATTTGTGTTAATTGATAACTCAAAGATAAGCTTAAATCAAGGTAGTTTGTTCAACCATCTTTCCTGATGAGTTGTCAATTGTTCCCATTGTATTGCCATTGTATTGCCATTGTATTGCCATTGTTAATATTGCTGCTTTAATGTTTTAAATTCTATAATACAAATTGTACTCTATAAGTGCGGTTATTATATGGAGGAAAATTTTATTGAGATTAAGGCGGAAAACGCAGACATAGCCTTAGTTACGGCGAGCCTGCCTGACTGCGCCAAGCAGACAGGGCTTTCCAACGCAGAT
>CALFWW010000203.1 GCA_937928575.1 uncultured Saprospiraceae bacterium
TTGAATTACGTCCTATGCGACTTGTCACATTAGCTTTTATTCAATGTGATTCTATTGTATCTATGTGTTAAAAATGCGTACTACGTGTTAGGGGGGGTATAGATGTTGTCAATCCAACAAACTATATACAACCTCTTTAACCCCCTCACTAGCCACCTTAGCTATCACCTTCGCATGATCTCCCCTCATATCCAATAAATGAGAACTTGCAGGTCGAGGATCAACATAAAATATCTTTGCAAATTTAGGAGCATACCCAACCAAACTAGCAGCCGGATAAACCTGCATAGAAGTACCAACAATCATCACTACATCTGCAGTTGATATTTCCATCACCGCTTTTTCAATCATAGGGACATCTTCACCAAACCAAACAATGTGTGGACGCAGTTGATGTCCTGCTTCATTTCGGTCGGAAGCAACCAAATCTTTTGACCAATCATAAATCAAACTTCGATCTTCTATGCTACGAACTTTCAATAATTGACCATGCAAATGCATAATATTGGAACTGCCAGCTCTTTCATGTAAGTCATCTACATTTTGTGTGATAATAACAACATCATGTTTTTCCTCTAATTTTACCAAATCAAAATGTGCAGCATTCGGTTTTACTTCCAATAATTGTCTTCTTCTTTGATTATAAAAATCGTAAACCAAATCTGGATTTTTGGCAAACCCTTGCGGAGAGGCCACTTCCATAACATCATGTCCTTCCCACAATCCATCCGCATCGCGAAAGGTTTTGATGCCACTTTCTGCACTGATTCCTGCTCCTGTTAATACTACTATTTTCATTGTTTTTCTTTTTAAAAAATAAGATCGTACTCACGTCCTCCTTTTATGTTCTTAAATGCCTTTTATGGTTCAAAAAATATAATGTTCGTCAAAAAAAATCATGGTCATCAAAATAAATTAAATGGTTTAAATTACCTGCTTCAATCGTCCCCAAATAGAAAACAAAATAAAGCTACCAATGATTGCAATAGCCGTGCTTATTAAAGCAAAAGTAGTCTCGCCATAAATCCAATAACCTGTCGCGAACAATGCTCCATAAACGGTAAAACAACCTACGAACATTCCCAGAATTTCTAATGGTAATTGACCAACATTTCCTTCGATTGCTTTCAATTCATCATCCAAAATAGGAGTATCACTAAATGAAGCTGTTAATACAGGTTTCCATCCAGCTGATGCAGGTTTGGTTAGTGTATAAAATTTCTTCAACTTATCCTGATCTGTAGGTGGGGTCATAAAAGTAACAGCCAACCAACCGATTGTAGTGATACCAACACCAAGCATCAACTGTGTCGCACTTTCCAACGGTGGATAACCTAACTTACTGTACACGAGCAAACCTAATGCAACTAAGAAGGATATAATCATTGCGGAAATTTCACTGTACGCATTAATTCTCCACCAAAACCAACGTAAGATGAATAATAATCCGGTACCAGCACCCACTTGTAGTAACACGTTAAATAATTGCAACGCATTATCGGCCAACAAAGCCAATGCTGCAGCTAGTATCATTAATATAACGGTACTAATTCTTCCAACATTGATAATCTGAGCATTGGTCGCTTCTGCATTTATGAATCGTTTGTAAAAGTCATTGGCAATATAAGACGACCCCCAATTTAAATGGGTAGATATTGTTGACATAAAAGCACCGATTAAGGAAGCTAAAACCAACCCAACTAAACCAGCAGGCAAAAATGTCAGCATAGCAGGATAGGCTAAATCATCGTTGATAACATTGGTAGGGACATTCGGGAATGCGGCTTGAAGGGCAGCATGGTCCGGAAATACTATTAATGAAGCCAATGCAATCAAGATCCACGGCCAAGGTCTAAGTGCATAATGAGCCACATTAAAAAACAAGGTAGCTCCCATTGCATTTTTTTCATCTTTGGCAGCCAACATTCTTTGCGCAATATAACCGCCACCTCCAGGTTCAGCTCCAGGATAATAAGCAGCCCACCATTGAACCGCCAACGGGATCACCATCAAAGAAAAGAAAGTGTTTTTATCATTAAAATCTGGCAATAGATTTAATTTACCAGATACATTTTCATGTGCTAATAAATTACTTAGTCCACCAACTTCTGGTAAATTGACAACAATATAAGCAGCCCAAATCGTACCAATCATCGCCATCCCAAATTGAAAAAAATCAGTGTAGATAATTCCTCGCAATCCCCCTAATGTTGAATAAGCAACCGTGATGACACTCGCAATCACCAGAGATTGAATTCCACTTAAACCTAACATAACACTTCCTATCTTGATTGCGGCCAGACAAACTGCCGCCATTACCATGACATTGAAAAATACCCCTAAATACAATGCTCTGAATCCACGTAAAAATGCAGCAGCTTTTCCTGAATAACGTAATTCGTAAAATTCTAAATCTGTCAAGACACCCGATCTCCTCCATAATCTTGCATAGACAAATACTGTCAGCATACCCGTCAACAAAAATGCCCACCAGACCCAATTTCCAGAAACGCCGTTTTTTCTAACAATGTCCGTAACTAAATTTGGGGTGTCTGCTGAAAAAGTGGTGGCCACCATTGAAACCCCTAACAACCACCAAGGCATATTTCTTCCAGAAAGGAAAAATTCGGCAGAATCCTTTCCCGCTTTTCGAGAGACCAATAATCCAATAACCAATGAGAGGATAAAAAAACCAGCAATGAAAAGCCAGTCTAAAGTGGTGAGCGTCATATTTGTGTGTTTAGTTCTCTTTTGATTTTGATTAGTGAAAATAGGATAACTTTTGGAGAATATTTATCTTTCGAATTAATATGTAACAAAATCTGATTTTATGAAACCAACATTGGTCGTATTAGCTGCTGGAATGGGAAGTCGATATGGAGGACTCAAACAATTAGATGGAATGGGTCCAAATGGTGAAACGATTATTGACTATTCAATTTTCGATGCAAAGCGAGCAGGATTTGGAAAAGTTGTTTTCGTAATTAGGGAATCATTTAAAGATGCTTTTGAAAAACAATTCGGTGAAAAAATCAGAACTCATCTAGAAGTTGCATATGCTTTTCAGGAAGTAAACTCGCCAATTGAAGGGCTAGATGAAATTCCAGAACGTACCAAACCATGGGGAACTGCGCACGCGGTTTTGGTTGCTAAAAATCAAATCAACACGCCATTCGCAGTGATTAATGCAGATGACTTTTATGGTCACAATGCCTATCAAAAAATGGCGGACTTTCTTATTCAAGAAGCGGAAGAAAATCATTATGCGATGATTGGATATCAATTGCAAAAAACGTTGTCGGAACATGGATCGGTGTCTAGAGGAGTTTGTAAAATGAATGAAGAACGTAAATTAAAATCAATTGTTGAACGTACTCAAATTTTTAAATTGAATAGAAATATTATTTTTAAAAATGAAGCAGATGAACATATTTATATCGCACCAACTTCAGCGGTCTCCATGAATTTTTGGGGTTTTCATACTTCTGTTTTTGATGAATTATCAAAGCAATTTATAACATTTGCCAAAGAAAATAAGGACAAGCCTAAAGCAGAATTTTTTATCCCATTAATTATCAACAATATGATTTCGGATGAGAAGGTGGCAGTATCTGTACTAGAATCTACCGATCAATGGTTTGGTATGACTTACAAGGAGGACAAAGAAATAGTTCAGCGATCCATTCAAGATAGAATCAGTGCTGGAAGTTATCCAGAACAATTATGGCTATAGTCTCTCATCTTGAAAATATTTTTCGTCAATTCTTACCTGATTCAAAAGAACTAGAATTTGAATTATTGGCAACCGGTAATATCAATCAAACTTACGTTGTCAAATCCCCAACTAAAAAATTTATTCTTCAAAGTATCAATCGAAATGTTTTTCCAAATCCGGAGTTGGTGATGTCTAATTTAAATGAGGTGATGACTTCATTTGAAATGCATAAAGTAGAAGAATTTCTTGCCCCATTGCAAAGCACGAAAAAATCAAATTACTATATTGACGAAAATGGAGATTATTGGCGCGTTTTCCCATTTGTAAACCATCATTTGGTTACTTCTGATGCCACTGCACTTCGAAGAGTTGGATTTGCATATGGAAATTTCATAAAGGATTTGACCTACATTGATTCCACAAAAATAAAACCTACAATTCTGCATTTCCACCAATTAGATTTTTATTTCAAACAATTTATAAACGTGGTCCACTTGGATGTAAAAAATAGAGTTGGTTTATGTCAAGAGGAAATAGCTTTTTTGAAATCACAAGACCATTTAGTCGCTACCTTTAAAAGCCTGAAAATTCCTAAAAGACTGACACATAATGATGCGAAATTAGACAACATCTTATTTCAAAATAAAGCGTTGACCAAATGGAAAGTTATCGACTATGATACTATTATGAGTGGGTATACTATTTTTGATTTTGGAGATTTGGTGCGATCTACCTTATCTATGAAAAACAAGGAAGCCAATTCATTGTCAGATATTGTGATAGATGCAAAACTACTTACCGCACTCAAAAGTGGATTTTTATTAGGGGCAGAAAGTGTTATTTCCAAAGATGAAATTGATTTGTTAGAAACAGGTGTTGTTTTGATTTTGTATGAACAAGCCATTCGATTTTTGTCGGATTATTTAAGTGGCGATTGTTATTATCGAATTGAGTACTCAAATCAAAATTTAGTTAGAGCTAGAAGACATATTTGGTTATTGAAGGCATACCAAAAAAAAGAATAGCTCTGACTTAAGTCAGAGCTATCTTAATGAACAATTCTTGAGAGAGAATTATTTTATCTTATTTCAAGAGGGCGATATCACCGTAGATGATTTCTACTTCGCCATCTGAGAATTCTATTTCAGCAACATAAATAAATACTGCTGGGTTCATCTTCTTGCCATTGAAATTACCATCCCATCCGATTGTTGGATCATTAGGAAGGAAATTTTCGGCACTGTAAACTTGTTCGCCCCATCTATCAAATATTCTGAAGGAATTAATTTTTTCAATACCAGTTCCGCCAAATATTCCGACGATATCATTTAATCCATCACTATTCGGAGAGAAAGCAGAAGGAACAAATATCATTCTTTCTCTGTCTACAAACAGATTGATCGTCTGTGTATCAGTACATCCATTTTCATCATAAACTGTAACCGTAATCGCTCCTGACTCTAATGGATAAGCCCACGATTGCGTACAAGTATCACATTCTAGTGGTATAGTGGTCACCCAATTAATCGAATCAAAATTTTGATTGATCAATGCAGTGATGTTGATACTGTCACCCAATAGTAGTGTAGTGTCTTGTGGCAATGCAAGTACAAGTTCCGTCGGCGTATTGATGATAATCGTTGTATCCAATTCGCAACCTAGTGCATCTTGAATCAACACATCATAGGACCCAGCAGACAAGTTGAAGAATTGACTACTTGTAATAAATGGTCCATCATCAACAGCGTAAACATATGGCTCAGTTCCACCAGAAATAGCACCTAATGCAATAAATCCATTTTCATCACCAAAGCAATCAGGATCTTGCGCCTCTACTTGATTGACATCGATGTTTGTATTGTTAGGGAATACGCTTACTAGATCAGAAGCAGTACATCCATTCTCATCATTGGTTGCAGTCAATGTATAACTTCCAGGTTCATTTACATCAATTGATGGGCTGTTCAGAGGCAGTGGTCCAGAAACTTCACTTTCCCATCCGTATACAATATTTGTAGATGAATTGTTAGTTCCAATTGTTACAAACGATCCGGCACAGTCTAGGAATTGATCATCTCCAGCATTAACTGCTGGCGGCATGAAATCTCCTATAACTTCAATTGTCGCACTATTTTCACAGCTATTAAAACTATCTGTTCCGACTAAAGTGTAAGTTCCTGGCTGAGAAACTTCTTCAATGATGTTGTTAAGAATCTCTCCTGTTGGTGTAATCCAGACATAATCTATAGTAGCACCAGGCTGTGAACCTGAACCATCAATAGTCACAGTAGGTGTATTACAATCTAATTGCTCGACCGTTCCTGGATCAACCAATGGATATCCTTCATTGTCAATGACCAATATTTGATCTGTACCTACACAACCATTTAATAGTTCTGTGAGCTCAAGGATGTAAATTCCTGGTTCATCGACAACAATCGTTGGCGCATTCGGGAGGTCTACATCTATGTTTGGTCCTGTCCAATTGTAATCAACATCTGAACTTGGTGTGGACCCAGTTGCATCAATGGTGAAGGTCTGGAATTCGCAATCTAAATAAGCTGAATCCTGAATGATCAACGCAATTGGAACCACAACTTCAATCACTGGTGCTGATAAACTAGGGGAGAAACAGTCAGTTACTGAATTCACAATGTTTACCGTATAATCATCTGGTCCTGTAGTTTGATAGGTCGGTCCAGTTCCCACAATTGTACCCATTCCGTCGTACCAAGTAATTACTAAATCTGGATCATTTACATCATCAACTGAAATCATTGGAGGTGTATCTCCTGCACAATAATTCGCAAACATAACATTCGTTGGTGCGGCAGGATTTATACAGTTGCAATCAATTGCTGAGGTTGTGAACATAGCCATACAATTCGCTGCATCTGTTACGGTAAACGTAGCTGTCGTGTTATCAGCGATATCTTCAATCGTAAAGGATCCGCCACCATTGTCAATCGCAGTCGCACCTGTTATCGTGTAAGGAGCTATTCCACCAGTGATCGTAATCATTAAATCATAAACACTATTATCCGGAGCGCAATCCGACATACCTTGCGTAAATCCGATTTCTGGATTTTCAGTCAATGTGATTTCAACACAATCACTTGTACATCCATCAACAGGATTCACAGCTTGTACATAATAAGTACCAGCAGCAGTTGGAGTGAACGAATCTGTATCAGTCGCTAATGGAGTCGTAGCACACGCACCATCTCCATACCAGTTGATTTGTAAACCAGCACTAACAGAAGCTGTCAACGTAGGAATCGTCTCACCAAAGCAGTATGAATTATTAGTAGGAATTGGTTCCTCAATATCAGGACAAGCGCAATTTGGTGGATCAACAGTTGTCGTTGAAGTACAATTTTCTGAAGACGTAGCAGTTACTGAAATCATGTCAGCAATATCCACATTTGAAATTGTGTAAGTTCCATCCATATTATCTGTAATCGTTCCAACATCAGAAGTAACAACTCCATCCGAAGTGATAACAACAGAGTAAGTCATCAATGAAGGATCACAAATTCCAGCTGCTGCACTAAGTGATGGTATCGCATTTTCGGTCAAAGTAACTTCGATACAATTACTGGTACAACCATCAACAGGATTGACAGCTTGTGCATAATAACTACCAGGCATTGGAGCTGAGAATGAAGTTCCATTTCCTAACACCATACCACCGCAAGTAGCATCTCCATACCAATTCACGTCCAATCCAGCTTCAACAGTTACTGTCAAATCAGGAACTGCATCACCTACGCAATAAGCCTCATTAGTAGGAACAGGATCTGCAACAACTACTGCACAATCACAATTAGGGGAAGGAACTAGCAATGTGCTAACACAATTTTCAGATGACGTTGAAGTCACGTTAAGGTCTGTTCCTTCTGCAATTCCAGAGATTGTGTAAGTACCATCCATATTGTCAACGATAGTTCCAACATCTGAGGTTATATTTCCATCAGAGTTTATAACTACCGAGTATTCTGTCAAATTCGCAGCACATTCCGGTGTATCATTTGTCAATGTAGGTAACGGGTTTTCGGTCAAAGTAACTTCGATACAATTACTGGTACAACCATCAACAGGATTGACAGCTTGTGCATAATAACTACCAGGCATTGGAGCTGAGAATGAAATTCCATTTCCTAACACCATACCACCGCAAGTAGCATCTCCATACCAATTCACGTCCAATCCAGCTTCAACAGTTACTGTCAAATCAGGAACTGCATCACCTACGCAATAAGCCTCATTA
>CALFWW010000204.1 GCA_937928575.1 uncultured Saprospiraceae bacterium
AGATCAAGGCAGAAAACGTAGACATAGCCTTAGTTACGGCGAGCCTGCCTGACTGCGCCAAGCAGACAGGGCTTTCTAACGAAGATATCGGGAAATTTTTCTCAAAGATAACCGTAATTATAGACTACAATTTGTATTATGTGCTTATTAAATTACTTTTCTAATTATTTGCCATCACATCCAGGTTTTGCATCAAGATCTGATCCTAAACGAATATTGCCCAAACCAATATCTACGCCTTCACCGGCGGTTATCATGAAAGCAGTATTAATTTTTTTCATGTCTACACCGAGTTCCATGAAACAACTTAGGCTTATTCTATATTCTTTCCAGTCATTCCCGGAGATGATGATATCGAGGGTTTTGTCGCAAGGATCATTCTGATCGCATCCCATACTTATGGTGACTGTTGCTTGGTCGTTGTTAAATGATTTTGCGAAGAATGCCAGTTCCATTGCGCCATTGGTTTCACGTGTCATGTCGCAAGACTTAGCAGTGCTTATTCTCAGTTGATCCATGTCCGATTTGGTCCATTTAATTCGCAATGCATCCTCTTGTGCTTCGTGGTCTGTCTTGCTTACAATTAGTCCACCTACGGACGTTGGGAAGCTTCCAATTTGTTTGCTCAAATCCCCTGACTTTAGCCATAAGGCCCATGGTGCAATTGGAGTACCTTTACTGAAAAAATTGCCAGTCGAAGCAATCTCACTATTTGCTAAACCTGAATTTTCAGAAAGTATATCCACTATAGAATTGTCATTATAAGTAAGTCCATATCCTAACTTAAACAATGCCTTTGATTGTTGCTGTGTTGCATCTGACAATACGACTGCATCGCTTGGCCATGAATAAGATAAACGTCCTTTAAAATCAAAAGATGGATCTCTTTGAAATAACAAATCGGAGATACCACCACCTTCACTACCTGGCAACCACGCTGCTATAAAAGCATCTGATTTATTTATCTCAGAATTACACCACATAGGACGACCTGAAAGAAAAACAGATACGACAGGTATCCCTTTATCTCGAAATGCGGAAAGCTTATTTACATCAAACTCATTTGGTACAAAATCTAAGTTTTCGCGATCACCTTGAAACTCGGCATACGGATCTTCTCCATAGATGGCAACTACGACATCTGCCTTTTCATTTGTATTTCCATCTGCTGAAAAAATTACTTTGCCACCTGCTTCTTTCGCTGCTTCCTTTATTCCATCAAGAATCGATTCACCATTTGGAAATTCACTGTTGGAATGACCTGTTCCTTGCCAGGATAATGTCCAACCGCCGCATGTTTTAGAAATATTGTCTGCACCATCACCCATCACCAAAATTGTTTTGCTTGGATCTAATGGTAATACGCTATTGTTATTTTTTAATAATACCATTGATTCACGTACCGCTTGCCTTGCGATGGCTTTGTTTTCAGGAAGTCCCAAAAGTGCTGTATTTCCTGCATTTTTTCGGGTACTTGGTGCTCCTTTCGTGAAAATACCAGAGGCTATTTTTACTCTTAGGATACGACGAACGGCATCGTCCAGTCTAGTCATAGGAATCGTCCCGTTTTGCACATGTTTAAGTGTACTTTCATATAGACCTTTCCAACTATCAGGAGCCATATACATATCGAGACCTGCATTTAACGATTGAGGACAATCTGTGTTTGTACATCCAGGAACTTGACCATGACCATTCCAATCACCTACCACAAAGCCATTAAATCCAAGTTGCTCTTTTAAGACATCCGTTAATATTTCTTTATCGCCATGTAGCTTTCTGCCATGCCAGCTTGAAAAAGAAGCCATGACCGTTTGTACGCCAGCAGGGATAGCACTATAATAGCCAGCTGCGTGTGTTTCCCTCAATTCAGTTTCACTTATTTTAGCATCCCCTTGATCGACACCTTTTTCCGTTGCACCATCCGCAAGAAAATGTTTTGCACTTGAGATCACACGTCCATCTCCCATGAAACCATCTTCGCCAAAACGACCTTGAAGTCCGTAAACAATACGATCACCATAAGACCTTACGATTGCTGGATTTTCGGAGAATCCTTCATAAGTTCTTCCCCAGCGTATGTCTTGTGGCACCGCTAAAGTTGGGGCAAAAGTCCAATCATGACCAGAGACCGTAAGCTCAAGTGCAGTCACTTTTGCAATCTGCTCAATCAAATCTGGATTGTTCATTGCTCCAAGTCCAATATTATGAGGAAAAATAATTGCACCACTAAGATTAGCATGACCATGGACCGCATCAATTCCCCAAATACAAGGGATTGCTACCTCTACACCTGCTGGATCAATAGATGCATTGTAATATTTATCAGCCATCTCCAACCATTCTTTTGTGTTGGCATAGGGAAGTGGACCTGGTGCGGAGTTTCCACCACTAAGGACCGAGCCCAACCGGTATTTTTTAACTTCTTCAGGTGTGATTGATCCGCTGTCACCTTGTATAACTTGACCTACTTTTTGTTCTAAAGTTAATTTAGGTAATAACTTATCTATTTGTGATTCAATGGCAGGATCTAATCCTAGGGGAGGGATCTTTGACCAAGTTTTAGCGTTTATTGTTTTCATGGAACTATCTAAATTTGTGAGCGGCTTTTTTGGACTGCAGCTAGTAGAGAAGATAGCAAAAATGAAAATTACGAAGATTGGAAATGATGATAGTTTATTAAAATGCATATGGAAATAATTGATGAATTTTAAATTAAAAATTAGGTTTGAATTGATTTCAGAACAAGTCTCAATATAACAGTTTTATTACTCACAACTCAATTGAATAAACTAATTATTTCCACTTTAGCGATTATTAATATCTTAGGTATTCCAGCCTGTTTATGTTCGTATAAATTCAACAACATCATAACCGGATAATTAGTATTTTTTACAGAATTGCTTTGCTTCAACCTCATCAATAAATAGGATTGGTACATGAAGTCTACTTTGGTTATTTTTATCAATTTTTCAATCGTGCGGCAATACCTACTGCCATCGATTTTTTAAAATTGGCAAGCATCAAATACTTGCGATCGCCTATACTTCTTTGGATACGTTTATACAGATTGAACTATAAAATAGCGGTTTTCTATGAGAAAAATTTCCAAATCTCTACGTTGGAAAGCCCTGTCTGCTTGGCGCAGCCAAGCAGGCTCGATAGCCCAAAGGGGATTCCTGCGTTTTCCGCCTTGACCTTTGAAAATTTTTCCTCCATATTATTTGCAAGCCCTTTTGTAGTACAAGCCAGCGCGATTATATAATACAATCTGTATTAAATCTAAAATCATTTTCCTACTGTTTGGGTTAATAATAATTTCAAATGGGTGCGAAACCGACAGAGAAATTGCATTTGGAAATATTGGAGGAAACCCAATAGGCGGATGAAGAAATTCATTCGACTAGGTGTTTTTTCTAACATTGCTTATTCATGGTCACGTTCTCGGATGGGCGGTTGGCGAATCGCCTGCAGTCCATTCGTGAGAACAACCAAAGCGCAATTATGTAGATGCAGACAGCAACGATCTACTCCCCGCCACCGCCTTCGGGTTCTGGCTTTGGCTTCTTCTTGAAAGGATTAAAATCCTTTAACTTATCTTTGACCTTATCAACGGCTTCCGTTCCTTTTTCTCCCAGTACTTTATCGGCACCTTCTTTAATTTTATCGCCAACTGCATCACCGACTTTTTCACCAACTTCATCCTTTACCTTGTCCTTGATTTTGTCGGCTACTTTTTCAGCCTCTTTCTCCACTTTCTTTTTCGCTTCCTCTTTTGCTTTTGCTGCAGCTTTATCAATTTCATCATTTGCTTTTTTCTTGGCATCAGAGATGCGTTTGTCTGCAGCACGCATGATAGAATCTCTTGCGGCTTTTGCCGCATTTCTAGCGACATCGGCAGCAGTTTGTTTCATTGATTTACCACCGGTACCTAACAATTTAGTTTTGACTTTCGGATTTTTGATGCTTCCAGTCATTGAAATTTCCACATCTACAAAATCACCGACATCAATAGGAATTCCGTATCTGGAAGCTTGACTATTGAGCCACTCAATTCCTTTGTTGGCAGCTTGACCAGCGACATTTTTCTCAAACATTTCACGAGGAATCTTGGCGCGAATATGATAGTCCATGTCTTGGGTGAAACTATGGGACCCTCCAATCAACATATCAATATCTTTGTGGCTGTATTTGAAATCTTGCAATGTTACTTTCCCGTTTTTGACCTCAATCCAGTTCTTAGTATTTTTAATTTCCACATTTTTAAGAGCAGCAATATTTAGTTGATTTCCTAATTCCTGAAGTGGCTTAAGGCCTCTGACAACTCCGTTGATTGTTTGTACAAAACCATCCGCGTTTAACGAGTTTAAAATCGGACTTAAATCGCTTCCCAAGTCACCACTGAATTTCATGTCGGTATTAAAAGTCCCATCAATAAACTGAGCAATCGGTGCCAATTTTTGAATTGTATTAAAAGTCTGAAAGCTCTTTTTAAAACTGAAATTTTTCAAATCATAATTCATGTCAAAGGTTGGCTTTTCGACATTACGGCTATCGTACGTTCCATCCATTGAAATATCACCACCCAACATTTTTGCCTTTCCATTTTTGATGACTACTTTTTGATCGGCCATCACCAATTTCCCTTTAAGGTTTGTCAATTCCTTATCGGTATATTTAATTTTTCCGACGTCCGCTAAAACCGTCACCTTCATATTTTTAGGGATCAAAATCGGTTCGTAATTTTCAGCAGAGGCGGTAGGGGCAGCGGCTTCTTCCGACATAAATTCATTCAAGTCAACATATTTGGAGCTGAATTTAAAATTACCAGTCATTTCTTCATTTTCAAAAACATACGGAAATACATTCACCAACGTCCCGCTGCCTTTAAAATCACTTTTACCTAATTTCGTGCTTACATTGTTAATTTTAAAGCGACTTGGCGAAAATTGGCCAGAAGCAAGCGTGTTATTTAAAGTATAATCACCATAATCCAGCTTTTTCACATTCACTTTCACATCCATATCGAATCGATCAAAAACTTCTCCTGTTGCTTGTGGTTGCGCAGGAGCAGTGTTGGCGGTTTCACTTTCACTGATCCATTCATTTGCATCAAAATAATTTGAAGTAATATTGAAAGTACCTTTCATTGTTTTTTCTGGAGAAATGTACGCCAAGATATTATCAATCGTGCCACTGCCTTTGAAATCACTTTTCCCTAATTTGGCATCAATATCTTTTACGATTACTTTTTGAGGTGTGAAATTCATTTCCATATCCTTGATGTCCACCAAAGGCATGTCTTTACCTTTATATTTGAAATCAGACAATTTAATATCTCCATTCATGTCAACTCGATCGTACATGCCTTTGTCAACATAAGACATACGTGTTTTGATAGCGACATCCGCATCCATACTTCCGCTCATACTTTCCAATCCATCAATCGGGAATGCTTTGGACAATTCTTTTAAGTCAATCAATCCATTCAATGCTGCATCAATATCAGGATCAGAAATAGGATTTTTCAAATTGAATTTTCCGGCTACAGGATGTTCACCAATTTTTAGATTAAATTCAGGAATTGAAACAGTCATTTGATCAAAATCACTTGATGGACTATTAATCGTCATGGCCGTCAAGATATTACTGACACCCATTGCTAAACTAGGGTATTGGAAACTACCATTGTCAATATCTAAATTCACTTTGAATGCAGGCATCTTGTTGCGATCTGCATTATAGGTTCCTTTTACAAATCCGTCTAATTGTAATTTCCCATCTGCTTTTACACCCGCAAAATCAGAAGTGTAAGCCGAAGGAATTAGAGAAAGGAAGTTTTTAAAATCATTTTGAGGTGCATCAAATTTGATATCCATTTTAATATCCTCACCAGGAATAGCGACATATCCCTCAGAATTCAATTTCAATGCATTAATTCGAATATCATTCTCCCTAATTGTGTAGGTATTGTTGGAAATATCCGCATCCAATGTCAAATCAATATTGGTGTTGGCATGATTGATGTAAGCAATACCACCTGCTTTTGCGGTAAAGTCTCTGATATTTGTGGTGGTCACCAAGTCAAAATTAGCTGCCGTAAAATCTCCTTTTCCAGTATGATCCAGACCAATCATCGCCAATGAAGTACCACTCGTTTTATCATTGTAATAAAATTCACCATCAGCAATACTGTATTTTTGTAACTCTACGGTGTAGCTGTCATTTTCACTTGCTGAAGATTCATCGCTGCTCTTCATGATATCATAATTGACTTTCCCATTTTTCAGTGTTACCAAATTGACGTATGGCTTTTCCAAATGGACTTTTTTAATTTCAATAGGTCGTTCTTTTTTGATCGCTGACATCAAGTCGAACGTGAAGTCAATCGATTTTCCTTTTGTCAAAGTAATCCCTTCAAATTCATCAACTCCATCAATTTTGTAATCCAACAATTGAAAACTTAAATTTGGAAAACTACTCAGCAGTGATATGTTGACATCATCAAATGCTACTTCCGCATTCAAATTTTCATTTATGGTATCCTGCACGGCCATTTGAATATCATCCTTGAAAAAATAAGGGATGGCTACCAATGCTAAAATAAATAGCAATAGGCAAAAAATTAGCAGGCCGAAAAGTCTTTTGAATATTTTCATTTTGGGTATTTATTTTTGACGGAATTAAGTAGTCGCCAAATAATTATTCTTAATATTGTGTACGCATAAATGGTACCTGTGTTTATCTAATCGTAAATATAGTAACTTACGTTTCTTTAAACGCTGATTCTGAATGCTTTATGATTTAAAAAGCATTGCAATTTATGCTATTTATAGAACGTTCTACAAAAACTATTCATTCTTAAAGATTTGTTAAGGGTGGACTAAGATAAAGAAGCGCAAGTTATGAAAGCTGAACCCCAATATACATTTGTTGATTCACAAGAATCGTTGACGACGTTTTTTGAAGTCAATAAGTCAGTAGAATGGATGAGTTTTGATACCGAATTTATCGGGGAGAAGCGATTCAAAACATTGTTGTGTCTGACGCAAGTCGCAACCGTTCATGGCATTTACCTGATTGACAATATCAAGTTGGATAATGTTGATTTGTTTTTAGAAATGATATCCGATCCGAAAATTCTAAAAATCACACATGCAGGTGAAAATGATTATCGAGTCCTTTATAATCATTACAAAATTTTACCGAAAAATATTTTTGACATTCAAGTTGCTGCTGGATTTGTTGGGCACGGTTACCCGATTTCTTTTCGTCGTTTGGTGGAAATGGAATTAAATAAGCGACTAAATAAAGGTGCTACCGTTTCAGATTGGGAATCTCGTCCGATCAATAAACGTCAAATTCGATATGCGATTGATGATGTCATTTATCTGAAAGATATCTATGATAAGTTGAATGCAAATTTGGTCAAAAACAATCGTCGTTCTTGGGCAGATGCGGAATTTCAAAAATTAGAAAAAGCAGAATATTTTTTCGTCGATAAATATAGAAAACTGGAAGGTAGTAAACTGTTCAAGGAATTGGACATGAGAGAAAAGGTTTTTTATATCCGGTTATTGGGTTGGAGAGATAAGGTAGCGGAAGAAAAAAATTATTCTCGTGAAATGATTTTGTCGGATAAATATCTTCCACATATCGTAAAGAATATTGCTTCAGGAAAAAACGCGTTGTTGAATAATCGTCGACTAAATAAAAATATCGTCGAGCGTAGATATGAGACTTTCAAAAAACTTTATGATCGTCCTGCCACTGAAGAAGAAAATAAAATCATCGCCGGAATCAAGTTGGCGCCCCATAAGCTAGACCCTGAAGTTGAAAATTTATTTGACCTACTTTATATTATGGTCAAAATGAAGTGTCAACAAAACAATATATCTCCGGAATTGGTTTTACACCGTTCTATTCTCAAAAAAATGAAATTCGATTTTGATTACTTTGATGATCGACTGGAAAACACCTGGCGCAAAGATTTGTTGGGTGCAGATTTGGTGGATTGGTTGAAACGTAGAGATCGATTGCAAATATCTTTGGAGAATGGAGTTTGTACGATTAAGATGCCGTAGGCATGAAGATTTTGATTTTGAAATTTGGACTTTCAAGTATCTGTTTCTTTTTTCAATTCTGGGTTGGATTATGCCAAGAGGCATAAAAGATTAAGCCCCATTGGTGCCGGTCTGTTCTGACGAACATTCAGACAGGCTTCACTTCAATCAAATGTCCCAGAGGCCATTTGATTTCGTTCATGTCGAACATATAGAATCCGCCTCCCGTTACAAAATCCTACTATCCAATTAAAAAGTACTGCAGAATTTTTATAGTACACTAGTGTTGAATCTATGGTTCATCTTGCTTTTAATACAAATAATACTCAATAATTGCGGATATCTATGAGAAAATTTTACTGATATCTGCGTTGGAAAGCCCTGTCTGCTTGGCGCAGTCAGGCAGGCTCGCCGTAACTAAGGCTATGTCTGCGTTTTCCGCCTTAATCTCAATAAAATTTTCCTCCATATA
>CALFWW010000205.1 GCA_937928575.1 uncultured Saprospiraceae bacterium
CCACCTGTATATTGCAGCAGTATAACATCATCTGACTGTCCTTGAAACGGACTCAGCTGAAAAGAAGCACCTTGTTTTAAAGCATCCGTAAATTTAACTGTATTTGGAATGTTATATTTTGGTACCATTTTTTTTACCGAACGAATTACAAAGTTGATCATCCGACCTTTGACAGCTCCCAACATTTCTCCAATACTGGTAATAATCACCGTTTTGACATTGGTCTCGCCAATTATCTTCTCCAAATTCGAAGCAAAATTCTCAGCAATAATTACTGCCTTGACACCTGCATCTGAAAATTGATGCTTCATCTCCCTTGGTGTATAAAGCGGATTGGTATTAACTACAACAAGTCCTGCACGCAATGCTCCAAAAAGAGATATCGGATACTGCAACATATTCGGCATCATCAACGCAATTTTATCACCTGGTTCCAATCCTCTTGATTGTAAATAGGCGCCAAATTGAGTAGACATTTTATCGATTTGGGCAAAGGTCAACTCCTTCCCCATAACCGAAAAAGCAGGTTGACTTTTATATTTATTAAAGGTCTCTTCCAAAAGCTCAACTAGAGTCGAATATTCATCTGGATTAATATTGGCTGGAATAGAACTCGGATAGTTCTTCAACCATGGACGCGTATCTGTCATTGATTATTAAAGTTTTTTGTAAAAAATCGTAACATGTAATATGCTTATTATCAGTTAGTTTGAATTCATTTGTTCCAAAAATACGAAATTTTAACATTGCTTAAAACCTTAAAATAGCTATTCCAAAAATTTCGGTACACCCAATAGATATAGACAAGCTTTTTAAGTTGCTAAAAAATACATACTTAAGATTCACTATATGTTTCAAATTCGTCTAAATTATAGTACCTTTGCGGCTCAAAATTTATTACTTAAACCCTATTTGCCTGAAGAGGTGAATATACAAACTCAGATTCTTCTATGTCTGACGAAAAGAATCTTAAAGGCGATGAAACGCCAAAGAATCAAACTTACACTGATACAGAAAAGATTGAATTCGAAGAGGTAGCCCCGCTCGAGGTGCCTGAAGAAATTAAAAAAGCTGCAACCACAGCGCACGATGACTTTGATTGGTCAAAAAGTGCAAAACACCAACTTCCTTACTCTGACGATGATATTGCTAAGTATTTGAAAGAATATGACGGCACCTTAAGCTCACTCAAAGAAAATGAGATCGTAAAAGGTAAAGTATCTGCTATATCAGATCGTGATGTTGTATTAGATGTCAACTTCAAATCAGATGGACTTGTTCCAATTTCTGAATTTAGAGACATGCCTGACATGAAAGTTGGGGACATGGTTGAAGTGTATGTGGAGCACCAAGAAAACGAAAGAGGACAATTAGTGCTTTCTC
Source organism: uncultured Saprospiraceae bacterium (assembly GCA_937928575.1). Classification (GTDB taxonomy): domain Bacteria; phylum Bacteroidota; class Bacteroidia; order Chitinophagales; family Saprospiraceae; genus CALDGQ01. The sequence goes on from CALFWW010000205.1 coordinate 1,384, forward strand.
GTAGAAAAGCGAAATTGTTAGGTGCATGGCAAAACATTGTTGATAGTTACGAAAACGGAACTATCATCAAAGGAACCATCATCCATAAAACAAAAGGTGGATTGATTGCAGATACAGGTGGATTGGAAACTTTCTTACCAGGATCACAGATTGATATCAAACCTATCATTGATTACGATTCATATGTTGGTAAAACTATGGAATTCAAAGTAGTCAAAATTAACGAGCAGATCAAAAACGCAGTTGTATCTCACAAAGCACTTATTGAAAGCGACTTGGCGGAACAACGTGATGCGATTATCGGTAAGTTAGAAAAAGGACAAGTACTGGAAGGTCTTGTTAAGAACATCACAGACTTCGGTGCATTCTTGGACCTTGGTGGTGTAGATGGATTGTTATACATTACTGATATTTCATGGGGACGTATTTCACATCCAAATGAAGTGTTAGAATTAAATCAGAAGATCAACGTTGTTGTTTTGGATTTTGACGAAAACAAAAAACGTATCTCTCTTGGTTTAAAACAATTGCAACCACATCCTTGGGAAGTATTGGGTGCTGAAGTTGTTGAAGGTTCTACTGTTAAAGGTAAGATCGTTAACATCGAAGACTACGGTGCATTCCTTGAAATCCAACCAGGTGTTGAAGGTTTGATTCACGTATCAGAAGTAACTTGGAGCAACCAACCAATCAACGCTAGAGAGTTTTTCAAATTGGGTACAGAGTACGAAGCAAAAGTAGTTACCATCGATCGTGAAGACAGAAAAATGTCTTTAAGTATCAAGCAATTGACCAAAGATCCTTGGAGCGAAATCGAACAAATGTTCCCTGTTGAATCTCGCCACAAAGGTGAAGTGAAAAACTTAACTCCTTATGGTGTATTCGTTGAGTTGAAAGAAGGAATTGGTGGTATGGTTCACATTTCTGACTTATCTTGGACAAAGCGTTTTTCTCACCCTTCTGAATTCACAAAAGTGGGTAATGATATCGACATCGTCATTTTAGATATCGATAAAGAAAGCAGAAAATTAGCATTGGGTCACAAACAAATGGAGGAGAATCCATGGGATACTTTCGAAAATGTATTCCCTGTTGGATCTTACCATGAAGCGACCATCATCAGAAAAGATGACCGTGGTGCAATTGTTCAGTTGCCATATGGATTGGAAGCATTTGCTCCTATCAAGCATATTCGCAAGGAAGACAATAGCATGGCAAATGTTGATGAAACATTAACGGTTAAGGTTATTGAATTCAACAGAGATGATAAGCGAATTCTAGTATCACACTTACGTTACCTAGATGATATCAAGCGTGAAGCAGATAATGCTTTGGCAAAAGAAAGAGGTGAAGAAGTTAAAGAAGTGAAGAAAACAATCAAGAAGACGCAAGCAAAAGTTGAAAAGACAACACTTGGAGACATCGCTGCTTTCTCTCAATTGAAATCTGACTTCGCTGAGAATACTCCAAAGCCACCACCATTGAAAAAGGAAGCGCCAAAGGAAGAAGTGAAAGCGGAAGCTCCTGCTACTGAAGAAAAAGTAGAAGAAGTAAAAGCAGAAACTCCTGCTCCGGAAGCAACTCCTGTTGTTGAAGAAAAGAAGGAGGAAGCTCCAGCTGCTACAGGAAGTGACGATCTTAAACTTATTGAGGGAATCGGTCCTAAGATTGCTGAGTTGTTGAACAATGCTGGTGTTAATACTTTTGCTGATTTGGCAGGTACTGAAGTTGATAAGATCAAAGAAGTTTTGGAAGCTGCAGGTAGCAGATACAAAATGCATGATCCAACAACATGGCCACAACAAGCGAAAATGGCTGCCGAGGGCGACATGGAAGGCTTGAAAAAATGGCAAGATGAATTAGATGGTGGGAAGGCGTAAGCTGAATCGCTTCTAAAATAAATTAAAACCCTGCTTCGAATTTCGGAGCAGGGTTTTTTTCTTTCGATAATCACAAAAGATGAGTTATACAATTTGAATCCTAAAATGGCAGTATTCAATAAGAAAAATTTCCAAATCTCTACGTTGGAAAGCCTCGATAGCCCAAACGGGATTCCTGCGTTTTCCGCCTTGACCTTTGAAAATTTTTCCTCCATATTATTTGCAAGCCCTTTTTTAGTACAAGCCAGCGCGATTATATAATACAATCTGTATTATGATTTCATTAAAAGTAAGATTTCATTTTACAACAAATGAGTTCCATGTAGTGAAATTCAATACTCCAATTTCCCAAAAAAACAGTTTCTCTATCTATCAATCGATTATAAAACCAGCTGCCATCGTCAAGTATTGCACAACTTCTTTTCGCCTCTATTATTTTTAGTGTTCTTTTGTATCTTGCCTAGAAAAAATGAAGTATTTATTTTTTATCTGCCTTTTAGCGTGCTTGTCTTGTGCTAATAATGAAGCACAAGAAAACCAAACTGCAATAAGCACGAACCTGCTGATTCTGGATAAGGATCAATTCAATAAAAAATTAGCAGAAACACAAACTGTACAATTGATCGATGTACGTACACCAGAAGAGTATGTAGCCGGATCCATCCCAAACTCATTAAATATTGACTTCTACAGCGATGATTTCGAAAAAAGAATGAAAGCATTAGATAAAGAAAGACCCGTATTTGTTTATTGCAAAAGCGGTGGAAGGAGTGGAAAAACTGCAAAAAAACTGCAAAAAGGAGGATTTAAAGAAGTCTACGATTTAAAAGGAGGATACACTAATTGGTCAAAATAAAAATATGTTTTGTTTAACCTTTTTAGTGAAAAGATTAAACAATATTGTACTAACTTCGTTAATGTTGTAGCGAATTAAAACTCCTCTACGAACGCTCTATTATTAAAAAACCAATTGCGACAAGTGCTATCTAAAAAGAAAATAATTGTTATCGGTTCTGGGTTTGCGGGTCTTTCTGCAGCCTGTTTTCTTGCAAGAGATGGCCATGATGTAACAATCCTTGAAAAAAACGGAGTAGGCGGAGGCCGAGCTCGTCAGTTCAAAACTGATGGATTTACTTTCGATATGGGACCAAGTTGGTATTGGATGCCAGAAGTATTTGATAATTTTTTCAAAAGTTTTGGCAAAAGCACATTAGATTACTACAATCTGAAAAGATTAAGTCCCTCCTACTCCATATTTTTTGGAAAAGATGAAGTGATGGACCTGCCAGCTGATCGTGCAGGTCTCTTTGAATTATTTGAAAAATATGAACCAGGAAGTAGTGGTAACTTAGACCGCTTTTTAAAGGAAGCAGCTTACAAATATAAGGTTGCTATGAGCGAATTTGTTTACAAACCCGGTCATTCTATTTTTGAATTTGCAGATTTCAAGGTCCTAAAAAGTTTATTCAGTTTGCACATGTTTACGAGCATGTCGAAATACATTCGAAAACTTTTTTCCAACGAGAAATTAATTCAACTTTTAGAATTTCCCGTTTTATTCCTTGGCGCAACTCCTGAAAAAACACCTGCGTTATACAGCTTAATGAATCATGCTGACATGTCGTTGGGAACTTGGTATCCAATGGGTGGAATGTTCAAGATTGTTGACGGAATGATGTCACTTGCAAAAGAGTTGGGTGTCAAAATAAAATTGGAAGAACCCGTCACTAAAATCAATGTTTCCAACAATACTGCTACATCTGTAACAACCAGCATGGGTGAATATGAAGTAGATATTGTAGTAGGTAGTGCCGATTATCACCATATAGAGCAGCATTTACTTTCCACAAGTGACCAACAATACAATTCCGACTATTGGAAAAAAAGAGTAATGGCGCCTTCTTCGCTTTTATTCTACTTGGGTATTGATAAGAAACTCAAAAACCTTCACCACCACAACTTGTTTTTTGATGAAGACTTCAAGAAACATGCGATTGAGATTTATGAAACACCTGCCTGGCCCGACAAACCTTTATTCTATGTCTGTTGTCCATCCGTAACAGATCCAAGTGTTGCTCCCGAAGGCAAAGAAAATGTTTTTGTTTTGATTCCCCTCGCACCTGGTTTGGAGGATACAGAAGAAATACGCGAAAAGTATTATCACATTGTAATGGATCGTTTGGAAAAACTGACGGGACAATCAATCAAAGCAGAAGTAATCTACAAAAAATCATTTGCCCACCGAGACTTTACCAAAGACTACAATGCATTTAAAGGGAATGCATACGGGTTGGCCAATACGTTACTACAAACTGCGTTTTTAAAACCTAAAATGAGAAGTAAGAAAGTAAAAAATCTCTATTTTACAGGACAATTGACAACACCTGGACCTGGTGTACCACCATCTATTATTTCTGGTGAAGTGGTTGCCAACGAAATCAATAAAACAATTCACCAAAAACAACTAGTCAAATGATGGATTTATATCACAAGACTTGCAATGAATGCAGCAAGTTAATCACCACCAAATATAGCACCTCATTTTCTTCTGGCATCCGTGTTTTTGCCAAACCATTAAGATCACCAATCTATGGTATCTATGGTTTCGTTCGTTTTGCAGATGAGATCGTTGATACATTTCATGATTTCAGCAAGGCCGATTTGTTGAAAAAATTTAAACAAGATACTTACGAAGCAATCGAAAACAGAATTAGCTTAAATCCAGTATTACATTCCTTCCAACAAGTCGTACATGAATACAATATTGATATTGAATACATAGATGCTTTTTTGGAGAGCATGGAAATGGATTTGTATTTCGACAAATATGAAGACGCACTTTACAACAAATATATTTATGGCTCAGCAGAAGTAGTTGGATTAATGTGTTTACGTGTCTTTTGTAAAGGCAACCCCGATCAGTTTGATAGTCTGAAAGCAAATGCGCAAAGCTTAGGTGCTGCTTTTCAAAAAATAAACTTCTTACGAGATATGAAAAGTGATTTTGAAGAAAGAGGAAGAACTTATTTTCCAGAAATAGATTATACCAACTTCACTAATGAAGATAAAAAAAGTATTGAAGCAGATATTGCGAATGACTTCAAACACGGCTATGAAGGAATTTTAAATCTTCCGGAAGGAGCTAGATTCGGCGTTTACTTGGCGTACAATTATTACATCAATTTATTCGAAAAAATCAAGAAGTCCACTGCAGTTGTTGTCAAAGAAAAAAGAATTCGGGTAAATGATAGTAGAAAAATGCTTCTACTTTTCAGTTCTGCTCTTAGGAATAGTATGAACATGATATAGTATGTTTCCTGAAAAAACAAGTTGGAAATTCATTTTTATTTTTCTGGTTTTTAGCTTCATTGGTTCTGTTTGGAATATCCATGAGGTGACGAAAGGGATTTTACAAACAAAACTACCTAACCCAACCTCATACGCATTTCTAGAAACTCACTTTCTATATTTTTATCTCCACGTCTTTACTTTCGTTCCCGTTTTTCTGCTAAGCTTTGATAAGAAAGTCGCCTTTTATAAAAAATGGAAACAGCTCTTTCCAGCCATTTTTTTAGTTGGAGCATTTTTCATTTTTTGGGATGTGATTTTTACCGCCAAGGGTGTTTGGGGATTTAATGACACCTACATTACAGGAATTCGGATCTTTCATTTACCCATAGAAGAATGGTTGTTTTTTCTCACAGTCCCATTTGCTTGCGTATTTATTTATGAATGCCTAATTGCTTATTTCCCAAATGATATTTTCAAAGCTATCGAGAAAGGATTGACAACCTTATTGATAATCGGATTTTTATTTATTGCATTTATGAACTGGGAAAGGTTGTATACTTTTTCAGCTGCTTTTCTTTCTGCGATGTTGTTGATTTATCATTATTTATTCATTTCGACTTCATTTCTGAGTCGCTATTATGGTGCTTTCCTAGTCAGTCTGATTCCCTTTTTATTATTGAATGGCGTCCTTACGGGTGGTTTCACAAATGAGCCTGTAGTTGTTTATAATCCAGAAGAATTTTTAGGAATAAGATGTATTTCAGTTCCATTAGATGACTTTATTTATAGCTTCGTCTATTTGCTTTCCGTAGTTTCTGTGTACGAAGGATTTAAGATCCATGTAGAATTCAATCAAAAAAATTAAAACTAAACATATTATGTTTGGTTGTAATATCAAAATCTGTTAATTTCACCACTGAAACGCTATTAATTTGTGATGAGTCGTATAGAGCTTACTCAATATCACACATAACCTTACTGAAAACAAACGGTCCCATGCCGCATCAATATACATTGCATCTTTGCGTAGTATTCTGTCTATTTTGGACTACAGCATTTGCACAAACTGCTCAAGATTCTATCAGTCCTGAAAAGAAAGAGCGATATCATATTCATATAGGTACTTACCAAAAATTAATTCCTAATTCTTATTTCAAACAAGCGGGTCTAGACAAAGTCAAGTATCATAAAGATGCGAACAGCTTTCATCGTTATTACTTGGGATTATTTGATTCAAAAGAAGTGGCAGAAAAGAATTGCAAAAAAGCAACCGAAGTAGGTTTCCCGAATGCCAAAGTAGTTTCTACTGAAAATGATAAAATTGCTCAAATCCTAGATGCAAGAAAAAATACGTATCAGTTTTACGAGGTTACTTATGATGAACTATTTCTTAGAACCGTCCATTTTGATTCAAATAGTGCAGCATTAGATGATCCTGCCCAACAATTATTGCACGAAGTATACATGGTATTGGTTAGAAATCCAAAATGGATTGTTCAATTAAGCGGCCATAGTGATTCTGTAGGAAGTCCTGAGTACAATATCAAGCTTTCTAAGAATCGGGTACGCTCTGTTAAAAGGCATTTGCTCAAATACGGTATTCAAGCTGAAAGAATCAAAACAAGAGTATTTGGTGAAGCAGCTCCAATCGCAAAAAATCGGGAGAAAACAGGAGAAGATGTTCCTTCTGGTCGCCAACTAAACCGTAGAGTATGCATCGGTATCTATGATGAAAATGGTGAAATGGTGAATATCAAAGATTCAACCATTGTTCCTTTTGATGCAGAATTGGGCAATTAATTCTTCCTTATCTTTCCTAATAATTTCTTAGTTCTCATTCAACAATACGGATACAATTCAGTATAACGTACTATAGATTTCAGGATAAAACCCCAACCAACTTCCCTGCTCAATCACATGTTACCATCAGTTTTGAATCGGATGGAACCACTATAAATAAACCGTACACTTGATATCTCAAGTCCCGATAAAGAGTCACTGACTGTTGCGGGAGTCCATGAATAATTGAATTGATTAATTCAAGAATTCCCCCTCTACTTTTACCTCATTTGGAGAACTGCCAGTTGTATTTTGTTTGCTCAAAATTGAATAACGAATATCCGGCTCGTAAATAAGTTGTTTTTCAACATCCGTTACAATAGAGGATGCTTTGGTAGCCACGTGTATTTTTGAAACTACACCGTCTTTAAAATCTACTTTTAACTCTTTAGTCGTCAACTTATTTTCCATCGCAGTATAAGCAATCGATAACAATTGATTTCCAACAAATACAGAGTCCGCCTGATATTTATCAATCCATGCTAATTTATTTATATCTGCTTCTTGAAAAATTTTCAATTCCGTTTGGAAGTCTTTCAATTGTAAAGTCTTGGTTTCTGTTTGACCATTCACTCCCGTTGTTTTTTTGACCGTTGGTTTTTGACTGTTGAGTCGATTTATTTCTTGCGTCATAAATGCTTTCAGATCAAAAAATACCACATCATTGGGTAAGGATTGATTGGCCAATTCTTCACAGCTCGTTGAACCTATTGCGATGAATAGAAAAATGACAATGAATTTCCTCATATTGTTTTCAATATTAAACTCTCTCCAGTCATTACTGATGGTTTTTCAATATCCATCAATTCTAACAAGGTAGGTGCGACATCTGCCAACTTACCTTTTGCCAATTGAATCCCTTTCACATCATTTTTCAATAAAATACACGGAACTGGATTGGTCGTGTGTGCGGTATGCGGCGTCCCATCTGAATTAATCATAAAATCGGAATTCCCATGATCTGCGATGATTAAAATGGAGTAGTTCTTTTCAAGTGCCAATTTGGATATTTTTTCAACACAACTATCCACTACTTCGGCTGCTTTCTTTGCAGCATTGAAATCACCTGTGTGACCAACCATATCGGTGTTGGCAAAATTGAGACAAACGAAATCAGGTGCATTGTTTTTTATTTCTTCCATAATTGAAGCAGTTACTTGATGTGCACTCATCTCAGGTTGCAAATCATAGGTAGCAACTTTTGGAGAGGCAACTATTAATCGCTTCTCATTTTCAAAAGCTTCCTCTCTCCCTCCATTGAAAAAGAAGGTGACATGTGGATACTTTTCGGTCTCCGCTAATCGAACTTGTGTTTTTCCTGCTTTCGAAAGGACTTCTCCCAATGTTTCAGAAATATCATCCTTATTGAACATCACCTGAATCCCTTTGTAGCTGTCATCATAACGGGTCATCGTTACAAAATGTAGCGGAAGCGTTTTCATTTCAAACTCGGGCATATCTTGTTGTGTTAAAACAGTCGTCAGTTCTCTAGGTCGATCTGTCCTAAAATTATAGAATAAAACAACATCTTCTTCTTTTATATTTCCAATAGGTTCTCCTTTATCGTTCACACATACTACTGGTTTGAAAAACTCATCTGTTATTCCGTTTTTGTATGAATCTTCAAATGCTTGTAAAATATCAGTTGTTGGCGTTCCGATTCCGTTGACCAGTAAATCATAGGCGAGTTTAATTCGCTCCCATCTCTTGTCTCGGTCCATTGCATAATATCGCCCTATTATGGATGCCACCTCGACCTGCTGATCTTTGGTGTGTTCCAATACTTTTTTCATATAGTCAATACCACCTTGTGGGGAGGTATCACGACCATCCATAAAAGCATGGATAAATACTTTTTTTACGTCATGAGCATTTAAAATATCACAAAATTCCAACAAGTGGTTTACATGAGAATGAACCCCTCCATCAGAAACTAACCCTAACAAATGAATAGCTCTGTCATGTTTTTTGGCATATTCAATCGCTTTCAATAACAATTCATTTTCATAAATCGTTTTTTCTTTGATTGCATTGTTGATTCTTGCCAATTCTTGATAGACAACCCGACCTGCTCCAATGTTCAAGTGCCCAACTTCGGAGTTTCCCATTTGCCCTTCTGGTAAGCCTACCATTTCTCCGTAAGTTATTAGTTCGGAGCTGGGATATTTGTCATATAGTGAATCTATAAAAGGTGTATCAGCTTGCGCCAATGCACTAACCTCGGGATCCGGTCCATGCCCCCAACCATCGAGAATCAATAGCATTGCTTTTTTATCTTCCATATGCCAACAAAAATACTAATTTATATATGTGAAATTGAATAATCGAAACCTCTTCAAAAAGTGTTATTTTTTGATGATGATAGCAATTTAAGAACTCGTTAACCGTTATTTATCTAATATTTAACAATGGATAATCTATATAAAAAATAGCTTAAATAGCTGTTTATCAATACTTTATGTTGACATCAGTTAAGGTGATAAGTTCAAAAAACGGAAATGTCGCCAACTTTTGGAGTCATTTCGAACTTATCTGCGTTATATACAGTAGATTTATAATTGTATGTATTTGGCATAAAGTTAGACGCATTATCAACTGAAATTAAATCCGCATGAAAAATTTAATGATTTTATTTTTAATCGTGCCCGCATTCGCTTTTACTGTTGAGGAAGACATCACTTCAATTACAAAAGCACTTAATTCGGGTGACGCAACAACTTTATCAAATTTCTTTGATTCAGATGTTGAACTTTCAATCCTCGACAATGAGGATATTTACAGCAAAGCAGAAGCTTCAAAGATTGTCAAAACTTTCTTTGCCGACAATGCCACTAAGTCTTTTGCAAAGGCACACAGTGGTCAGTCCAAAGGAAGTGATTCGCAATATGTGATTGGAAATCTGACAACTTCTGTAGGTGCTTACCGGGTCTACATTTACATGAAAGTCTCTGGTAAGAACTACTTAATTCAGGAATTGAGAATTGATAAAAAGTAGAAATCAGTTTTTTTACTTTGAAGATATTGGGCAGCCTTTGATTAGGTTGCCCTTTTTTTATGTACATGAGACAATTCAAATCTAACATTTAGTCCTCTACTTAGTATTTTCAAACAATACATTATCATTATCTACTTTTAAAATTATTTTCAATAAAAATTTTGATTAATGACTAAATAAATTTTAGTAATTATTTTGTTATCATTTTTTTTTTTGCGCAATTTTGATCTAACATTAGTTGCAACTATGTTTTTTAAACCTTTTTATTAACTTTAAAACATAGTCTAAATGACAAACCGATTTAATTTAACACAGCTTCCCCAAAAAGCCTTGTTAGTTCTTGCTTCACTTGCATTTGTTTTAGTATCTTGTAATAAGGATGAGATTACTACTAGCTCAAATGGCTGTGCAGATACTACTTCTCAATCTATTTTAGTTTCGGCAAATCTAAATTATCATTTCCCAAATGCTTTTTCACCAAACTACGATGGAAATAATGATGTATTCATTGGCAAAGGAAACCCTAATCAAATTGCCGATTTCAAATTAGATATATACAACCGATATGGTGAAGTTGTATTTACTTCTTCGGATCCAAATATCGGTTGGAATGGCAAAAAATATAATGAAGGGAAACTCGTATCACAAGGCATGTACGTTTATGTAGCTCAAATAGCTACTTCATTCGGGACTAATGAAGAATTCAATGGCATAATCATGTTGCTGCATTAAACACAATTTAAAATCTTCAATACATGACCAAATGGATTTCGATGATTTGCTAATCCTACTTCAACCCTTCCTTCTTTTCCAACACTCCAATCCCGAATAAAGCAAAGTCATATTTTACAGGATCATTTGGATCGTATGCTTTTAAATTCGCAGTCAGTTCCAATACGGTTTGCCAATCTGTTTGTTTTCTTTTTATCAAACTAAGTCGACGGCCTACTCTATCTACATGCACATCCAATGGCATGAGTAATTGACTTGGTTTTATCTTTTCCCAAATTCCAAAATCAACTCCTTTTTTATCTTGCCGTACCATCCATCTCAAAAACATGTTGAGTCGTTTACAAGTAGATTTTCTTTCTGGTGTAGCAATATGCTTACGTGTACGATGTGGCGCATCAGGTATTGAAAAAAAGAGATGATGGAATCCTTTCAAACCATTTTCAATCGTCTCATCTTTTGGTGTAATAAATTGAGAAAAGGCGGTTTCTAAAGACTCATTTTCTTGATAATATTTTTGCAAAAATTCCAAGAAATAAATGGTATCAGTTGCTTGAAAAGTTCGATGCTTAAAATCCAGAAAGGGTTTGCGATCTTTTGGTTGATGATGCTTCATAAAATCATGTGGACTTCCCTCCATCAATTGCACCAACTCATTCGCTTTATTGATAATCGTTTTACGTTGCCCCCACGCCAAGACCGCTGTCCAGAAGCCCATGATCTCAATATCTTGTGGTTTGGTGAATTGATGCGGAATAGAGATTGGATCGGTTTCCAAAAACCCAATTTGGTTATATTTGTCAACGTATTCTTCTAGGAAGGCCTTAAATTCTGGTTGAATGCTCTTTGTATGTCGCAAATTGGCTAAATCATTTGTAGCTAAAGCAGCTAAATTCTGCTTAATCTGATTTGGAAATTTTTCTAAATGTTAAAAATTTTAAGAAATAAGACTATATTTGCTCCTACGGATTATGACAGCAACGCTAACCTACACACTTGTACTAGCGGCTATATATATTGGTCGCAAAGCTATCGACGTAATTGAGCACAATCAATTCTTATAGCCAATCCTAAAATTTTATTACACTTTTTTATTGGTCGGTTTTTTATAGAGGTTAAATTTACCTATGCCTATTCTTTGCAAAAAATGCATCATAGATACACCCAAGACACCTAACCCGTATTTCGAACTTCTGGTGAAATTAATAGAGGACGCTTCTTCAAAATATTTTGTAGGGCAAGTCACTTCAGCAATATCAAATCCATGATAAATAATTTGTGACAACATCTGATTATCAAAAACAAAGTCATCACTATTTTCATTAAAATTTATTCCTAACAATACTTCTTTACTGAATGCCCGATAGCCTGTATGGTATTCTGACAACTTATAATTGACTAAGAAATTTTGTGTAGCGGTTAGAAATCGATTGGCAATATACTTGTACACTGGCATTCCACCTTTCAATGCTCCTTTACCAAGAATTCTACTTCCCAAAACAACCGGGAATAAATCTTCACCAATAATGTTGACCATCGATGGGATAAGTTTTGGCGTATACTGATAATCGGGATGCAACATAATGACAATGTCACCTCCCAACTCCAATGCTTTATTGTAAAGTGATTTTTGATTTCCCCCATAGCCTTTATTTTGCTCATGACGGATGATGTGTTTGATACCGATTCTTTTTGCCAATCCAGAAGTATCGTCTTTACTCGCATCATCACAAAGTATCACCTCATCTACCAAGTCCATTGGGATTTCCGCATACGTCTTTTCCAATGTCAGTGCAGCATTGTAGGCAGGTAAAACGGCAATGACTTTTTTATTCTTATACATTCTGGTGTACTATTTTCAAAATTCGGTGCAAAATACGACGTGTTGAGCGGTTTTCTATATCAAATGCTTATTGGATTTTTTAAACACCTAAGACTAACCCTAAAGCGGAAACATTCTATAGAGATCGAGGATTTAATTTTACCACATAAGAATCATAAGAGATCTAGAAACGTGAGAAGACACTTAAGTAGGATATCGTTTTGTCGTGTAAAACTTATGAGTCTTTTCTAGCGTATCCAGATCACTTAAGTGTCTTATGTGGTAATCTGCTATAGCGTATTTTAAAATCAAACTTCGGATTTGAGTATATTTGAGTTCAATACGATTTGTATAAACGTTTTATTTACTCCTTACCTTATGAAAAAAATATTGAAATGGACGGCAATCATTCTTGTCACTTTGATCGCAATTGGGATCATAGCTGGCATCATCATGCATGAGAAAAAACCAGCTGGTAAAACTGGGCCTGAAGCTGAGGCCTTGGCACAAAAAGTTTTAACGGCCATCAATAAACCTGCATGGGATTCGACTAAAGTTTGTACCTGGACGTTCAGAGGCGTCAACCACTACATGTGGGATAAGGAGAGAAATTTTGCAGAAATCAAATGGAAAAATAATAGAGTCTTGATGCGTTTGGATGATGTTGAAGGGGTCGCTTATGTTGATGGGAAAAAAGTGGATGGTGACAAAAAAAAGAAATTAATCAATAAGGCATGGAGTTATTGGTGCAATGATTCTTTTTGGTTCAATGCACCTTCCAAGGTTTTTGATAAAGGCACAGTAAGGAGCATCGTAGATATGGAAGATGGCACCAAAGGGTTAATGGTTACTTACAAAACTGGTGGAGTCACTCCCGGCGATAGTTACTTATGGAAATTAGACGAAAATGGACTTCCGCTTAGTTGGCAAATGTGGGTCAATATAATTCCTGTTGGTGGTCTTGGAAATTCTTGGGAAGGATGGGTCACTACAGATACTGGCGCAAAAATCGCTTCCTCTCATAAAAATGGTATTCCATTGGAATTGACGAATATTAAAGGGGTGATGCGTTTTGATCAGATTGGGATGGAGGGAGATCCTTTTGAGGTATTAGCTCGTTGAAGCGCCATTCACCACTACAGGCAATTAAGAAATAAAGAAATCTTTGTAGAGCTTTTTAAGTTTTAATTAATAACACAATCCTTTCAGATTCGTTATATTGATAATTATAAAATTGATTGGATTGACTGAATGCCTTAAATATTATTGGACCGCAAAATGGATATTGCTCTTAGTTGGCATTTGCTTGCTTGCTGGAGTATCCTTTGGGCAAACCAATGATAGTACAATAATCCGACTTGTACAGGATTTGGAGATTACTTCTGAATTCTTTTCTACGGATAAATTAGGACAAATTTACATCGTCAATGAAGATGACCAATTGATTAAGTACAGCAATAATGGCGATTCACTTTTTCAATTCAATAATCATCAGAATGGTGAGTTAGCAATGGTCGACCCTACTGATCCCTTCAATGTCTTGTTATATTATCCAGAATTCATGAAGGTGGTGACCCTCGATAGGACCTTATCGCCAACCAGTGAATACAACTTATACGATCTGGACATAGTGGATGTACCCGCCATCGGAATGTCCAATGACAACAATATCTGGATTTATGATAACACTTCTTTTACATTAAAGAAGATTAGCAGAAATGGTAAACTAATTGTGGAGAGTGAGAACTTAAGTTTTCAATTACAGACCTGGTTGCAACCTACCTTCATTTTAGAACGAGGTAATTTTGTTTTTGTGAATGATCCACATCAAGGGATTTTTATTTTTGATCTTTTTGGGAAATACATCAAGACGTTGGATTTTAAAGGGTTGGAATCTTTTCAAGTTGAGAATAATAATATTATCTATCAAAATGGAACCGCTCTACATGCTTTTGATATGACCACGTTGAATGAATTGGTGATCCCATTACCAACTGGAATCCATAAAGAAGATCAAGTTCAGGTTCAAAAGGATTTTATCTTCGTAAGAAAAGACAACCGAGTATTAGTATACAAGTTCTGACAAAAATCCCTAAAGTCTCAAAGAGACGACATATTCCCCAACAAAGGGTGCAATCCGTTGTCCGCGCTCCAGCGCTCCTCAGCATCCCAACAAAAAAAAAGGCCCCAACCAAGTCGAGACCTTTTTAAAACTTCACATTGTGCGTATAATGTTACAATTATACCGTCAAAATATCTTTTTCTTTGGCAGCAACCAATTCATCTACTTTAGTTCCGAAGCCATTTACAGTCTTTTGAATTTCAGCTTCTTTGTCTTTTCCCATATCTTCAGGGAAGCCATCTTTGACCGCCTTCTTTACAGCTGACATCGCTTTTTGACGAGCGGTTCTGAAACTAATTTTTGCATCTTCTCCCAATTTCTTTCCTTGCTTGGCCAAATCTTTTCTTCTATCCTCTGTCAATGGTGGGATCGTAATCATGACCATTTCGCCGTTATTCATTGGAGTCAATCCTAAGTTGGCTTCGAAGATTGATTTTTCGATTGGACCGAGCATTGTTTTTTCCCAAGGCTGTATGGAGAGTGTTTTTGAATCGGGTGTAGAGATATTGGCCACCTGACCTAAAGGGGTCATTGTACCATAATAATCTACCATCAAATCTTTAATCATTGCAGGGGATGCTTTCCCTGTTCTAATTTTGGATAATTCTTTTTTGAGGTGCTCAACTGCATCTTCCATTGAGATAATGGATTGTTTAATTTCGTTGATCATTTCCTGTTCCATGCTAGGTGCTTTTTAACTTTCAATTTTTGGTTTTGGAGAATTACTTAGAAATTATAAGTTACTTCATCCTTATTTAAAACAATATCTTTTTTTGAAACCAAGTATTCGATAATTTTATCCAAATCTCCTTGATACGAGAGATCTTTGTTATGAATCAGAATATAGCTTCTCAACATTGAGATATCGGACGGTCTGTTTCCAGAATGTACCAATAATCGAACGGTATCTTCCGCTGTTTTTTCTATTAACGCCGTCTCGTCTTCACTTGGTTCCGCTACGTTTACTTCAGGTTCCGACTTACCATTTAATACGTTTTTTTTTTCAGCGTATTCTGGTACTTGTTCTTCCTGATTTATATTTTCAAATTGAACCACGTCTTCAATTGTGACATCTTCAATTGTGACATCTTTTAAAATCGCTTCATCATCAATTTCAGCCGCTCCATTTATTTTTTCCAAGATGCCGTGTTCTTCTTCTTCTTCTTCATGACTTTTCACGCGGAGACAGACTCGGTTTTCATCGTTGATGAAATTAACAATAGAGTCGTAGATTGATTCATTGGATAGAACTGCGAACTCGACATCTTTGCTTACTTTTTCATGCATTTTTCCCATTGTAAAACAAATATGAAAACTCATATCTTCCTGAAGATGTTCAGCTACTGGAATCCATTTTGCATTTTTCCCGAATTTCTGAATTTGCATCACTAAGTCAAATGGAATCAATTTTACGTTTTCACTTATGAAAATAAAAATCTTGTTACAAACTTTTTCAAGCTTTTTAAAATTCACTTTTTGGAGGTCTTCAAAATCGATAAATAAATATCGCTTACTCTTGTGGGTCATCAATGTTTAGTATATTGGTTGAAAATCTACCGATTTATGGGAAGCTGAATAAAATTCATCAGCAGTTTTCTCAGCGTTAAATTTACAAAAAAAGCAGGAATCAAATTAGATTCCTGCTTTTTTAAATAGGGTAATTTCTCCTTTATTAGTCATTACTGTTACCCATCATTCTCATGACAAGATAAACGACCATAACTAAAGCCGATAATGCTGCAGATACATACGTCATAGCTGCCCACCACAATGCATCTTTGGCGCCATCATATTCTTCGCCATGTGTTGATCCACTTTCATCCAACCAAACCAACGCTCTTTTACTAGCATCAAATTCAACTGGCAAAGTTACAAACGCAAATAATGCAGTGATTGAGAATGCAATAATTGTCAAAAGAATTAATTGTGGAAATACTGAATTCAACATAAATGATCCCATCAATAAATAGCTAGAAGCTGGAGCTGCTACTTTCATCACAGGCACTAATGCTGATCTCATTTTCAACATTCCGTATGCGGTTGCATGTTGGATCGCGTGACCGCACTCATGTGCCGCTACTGCAGCCGCTGCAACGTGACGACCTGAATATACTTCAGGACTTAAGCTGACCGTTTTTGTTGCAGGATTGTAATGATCCGATAAAAATCCTTGACCTTGTACAATTGTAACATCATGCACCCCGTAATGTTCTAACATTTCTTTTGCAGCTTCTGCACCCGATTTTCCACTGGATACTGGAACCTGGCTATAGTGTGCAAACTTACTTTTCAATTTCCCGCTGATAAACATTCCTATCGCTGTCAAAACACCGGTAAGAACCATGTAAATCATATAATCTGGACTAAAACCCATAATTTTCGATTTTTAAAGTTTTAAATAATATGTATCAGGAAAACACTTCATATTCCCTATTGTTAAGACATTTTATATAAATTTTGGTCACCAACTTTAAGAAATAATTTTGAATCCTGTGTAAGGCTGAAGCGCAGCAGGTATTTTTATGCCTTCAGAGGTCTGATTATTCTCCAAAAGGCATGCAACTATACGTGCCAAAGCCAGAGCACTACCATTTAGTGTGTGTGCCAATTGCGTGCCATTTGCCCCCTTAAATCTTAGCTTTAGACGATTACTTTGGTAGGCTTCAAAATTGGATACAGAACTCACCTCCAACCATCTTTTTTGAGCAGCTGAAAATACTTCGAAATCATAGGTCAAAGCAGATGCTGAACCGATATCTCCACCACACAATAATAGAATTCTGTATGGCAGTTCTAGTTTATCCAACAACCCTTCTACATGCTTCAACATTTCCATTAAAGTGTCATTACTTTTATCAGGATGTACTGCTTGTACAATTTCTACTTTATCAAATTGGTGCACTCTATTTAGACCACGCACATCTTTTCCATAAGCACCCGCTTCTCTTCTAAAACATGGGGTGTATCCGGTCATCTTTATAGGAAAGTCTTTTTCATCTAAAATGACATCCCGTAAAATGTTTGTTACTGGTACTTCTGCCGTTGGTATCAGATACAAATCATCTTTTTCTACATAGTACATTTGTCCTTCTTTATCAGGTATTTGTCCGGTACCTTTTGCCGAGTCTTCATTTACTAAAAGCGGTGGCACTATTTCTTCATAACCTGCTGCAGCCGCTTCATCCAAGAAGAAATTAATCAAGGCTCTTTCTAATCTCGCTCCTTTTCCTCTAAATAAAGGGAAACCTGCTCCTGTTATTTTCACTCCTAATTTGAAATCAATCAAATTGTATTTTTCAGCCAATTCCCAATGAGGTTGTGCATGTTCACCTAATTCTGGCAACGTCACTTTACATTCTTGATGTACGATATTGTCTTCATCAGAATTACCTTTTGGGACAGATGGGTGCGGAATGTTAGGTATTCCAAGCAACATGGTTTCCAATTCATCTTGTGCCGTTTTCATTTGGCCTTTAAGCCCCTCAATAGCTGATTTCATTTCACCCACCTTGGATTTCATGGCATTGGCTTCTTCCGTTTTTCCTGATTTAAATAAGCCACCAATCTCTTTTGAAATCTTATTACTCTCAAATAATAGCTCATCCAACTTGGTTTGACTCTCTTTTCGGACATCATCGGTTTTTAGTACTTTTTCCAGTACCGACAATTCTTCCTCTTTGAAGTTTCTGATTCGGAGCCCTTCTTTAACTCTATCTAGATTTTCTCTTATAAATTTGACTTGAAGCATCTGTTTTTCTTAAATTTTATCACAAAAAATACGTAGTAATTCTGTTCAATCAATACACAAAACGATCATTTTTAAACATAAAAATGTAGAATTTGTATATTTTTCCAAATATACCATTACAAATACGAAAATATAGTTTATTTTCGCATTAGCAATTCAAGCATTTCAAACTACTTCTTCCATCCATTATTATAAGAAATAAAGCAGAAGTAGAAACACTATTCTTTTAATTTCCATTTTACAAGTTTGTTAAGTTACAAAGGATAGTTTTAAGCATAAAATATAATTAAGGAGAGTATAATATCCCCGCAATCGCAATTCCTGTAAACTTTTATAATTGAAACATAAGGTTTCCTCTGTTGTGAATTTCCCAATAAGAATAACACTAAAGAAGGGTTGATACAAATTAAATATATTTATAATACATCATTAAGATAATAAACAACAAACAACTATGTATGACATTCTGCAGCTAAACGATATGCTAGTAACAGAATTAAAGGAAGTGGCTTCAGAATTAGGCATGAAGGCTTACAACAAGCTCAATAAGCAAGATTTGATCTATAAAATCTTGGATCAACAAGCTTTGACTTCAAAGAAAACTAAACCAGCTAAAAAATCTGCATCCGAAAGCAAGGCGAAAACTGCTAAATCAAAATCAATGAGCTCAAAAGACAATAAACGTTCGAATAGAGATGTGGAAAAAGTGATCACTAGAAAACGCTCAAGAAAAGGTGCGACCGCTGAAGTAGTCGCTGAAACTAATTCTACAACTGAAACTTTTGATATGGAAAGCCCAAACACTGAAAAAGTAAACGAAGAACCGCAGGAAATAAAAAGCGAATCTCCTGTTAGAAAATCTTCTTCGAATGACCGTTCAGAAAAACAAGCCAAACCAAATTCTTTTAATATCGAATTTGATGGTATCATTGAAGGAGAAGGTATCCTGGAAATGATGCCGGATGGCTATGGCTTCTTACGTTCTTCTGATTATAATTATCTAACTTCTCCTGACGACATATATGTATCTCCTTCTCAAATCAAATTATTTGGTTTAAAAACAGGTGATACCGTTAAAGGTGCTATTCGCCCTCCAAAAGAAGGTGAAAAATATTTTGCACTACTACGTGTTTCTGTGATCAATGGTTTGGAACCAAAAGATATTAGAGATAGAATTCCTTTTGATTACTTGACTGCCATGTTTCCTGATGAGAAATTTACTTTGGTAGGCCCAAATGATGAAAAGAATTACGGTTCCAGAATGATCGACCTTTTTACCCCAATCGGTAAAGGACAAAGAGGATTGATCGTTGCACAACCAAAATCTGGTAAAACTTTCTTACTGAAAGATATCGCCAACGCTATCGCAAAAAATCATCCTGAATGTTATATGATGATCTTATTGGTAGATGAGCGACCTGAAGAGGTAACGGACATGAAACGTAGTGTGCGTGCTGAGGTGGTTTCTTCAACTTTCGATGAACCAGCTGAAAATCATGTACGTGTTGCAGGTATCGTGCTAGAGAAAGCAAAACGATTGGTTGAATCAGGACACAATGTAGTTATATTGTTAGATTCCATTACTCGTCTAGCTAGAGCTTACAACACCGTAGCTCCTGCTTCTGGTAAAGTATTATCTGGTGGTGTCGAAGCAAATGCGCTACACAAACCTAAAAAATTCTTTGGTGCAGCAAGAAATATAGAAGACGGTGGTTCTTTGACCATCATCGCAACAGCATTGGTTGATACCGGTTCTAAAATGGATGGTGTCATCTTTGAGGAATTTAAAGGTACTGGTAATATGGAATTACAATTGGATCGTTCTCTTGCTAATAAGCGAATGTATCCAGCTATCGACTTAACTAAATCAAGTACACGTCGGGAAGATTTATTGCTCGAAAAAGATGAGTTGAGCCGTATGCAGGTCTTAAGATCTCACTTAGCAGATATGAAACCAGACGAAGCAATGCAATTTTTACGTAAGCATATGCAACATACCATGAGTAATGAGGAATTTTTGACCTCCATGAATGGATAACGCCTTCGGCATTTTATAATTAGAAATTTAAAATAGACATCTGGACGTGATCGAAATTTTAAATTTAAAATTGACCATTTAGACGCGAGATAGAGTGTTTTGAGGAAAAACAGGTAGATTTTAAACCTTCAGCGGCTAAAACCTACATTACAAATTGGCTATTTCGCAAATAACTATTACATTTGCACTCTTAAATTATATTAACTAAGATATCATGAAACGTACTTTTCAACCATCCAGAAGAAAGAGAGCTAACAAACACGGGTTCCGTGCAAGAATGGCGACTAAAGAAGGCCGTAAAGTTTTGGCTAAGAGAAGAGCGAAAGGAAGAGCGAAATTGAGTGTATCTAGCGAAAGAGGCGCTAAATAGTAATTAACTAGTTTATACCACCTACTCTTGTAGGTGTCTTGGATATCGGAACATCTTACACGTCATGTGCGTGCAAGATGTTTTGTTTTTTCTATTTCAGGAATAAAGCAAATGAGTTTATTTCTCCTTTCAATCTTTAACTCAGGGGTGATTGCTAAATGTTGCAAAATCACCTTCGCCAAAAGTAGAGCAGGATTTTGAAGCGGGTGGCGGATTCTATATGTTTGAGGGACGAGTTTATAGAATCTAGATTTTTTGTTTCTTTTTCATCAATGGAAAAAGATAAAGAATAAGACTCCTCGAAAATCAAATTTGAAAAAGAAAGAAGCTGATAATTATTTGGTTTAATCATTTCCTGAATATCAATGACTTTATAATAAACGATATTCAAAAAAATGCAAACCTATACCTTCCATAAATCCGAAAGATTAAAATCCAGAAAGACAATCTCACTACTCTTTCAAAAGGGAAGGACGATCCGTAAACATCCACTACGTATCCGTTGGGTTTGTATTGACCATGATGGTGAATATCCCGTTCAGGCAACTTTTAGTATCCCAAAGAGATTGGTTCCAAAAGCAGTCAACAGAAATAAAATAAAGCGCAAGATAAAGGAAGCATATCGGTTGAATAAACATTTGCTTTATAATGCGCTTGATGGGAATGAAAATAAGTTTGCGATCATTTTTATTTATCAAGAGAAGACGATTCCTGATTATCATGATATTGAAGAATTGATAAACGATATGATTCCTGAAATTGGTAGGGCTTTTAATAGTTTTAAACCATTTAGGAAGTGAGTACGTGATTTCTGAACCATAAAAAAATCCGAAAATGCGAAGCATTCAATTCATAAGCCAACTTATATTGTGAAATACTCGTTTGAAAATTAAAAGACAACAGATGAATTTCCTAACACCACTAATTTGCACTACCCTTCTCGTCATATGTTGCACCCAAAATGTGAATGCCCAAAAAATATTGCAAATCGAAAAAGTAGGATCCCACAAACTCGTCCGTTTCTATCCAGGCAATGAAGTAACCTTTAAATTAAAAAATGCTCCAGGTTGGTTCACTCGCAGAATCAATGACATCGACGCTGAACAAGATTTGATTTTATTTGAGAAAGAAGGTTTTGTCAACATCAACGATATTTCACATATTCAAAAAACCGCAGCAAAAGCAAAATGGAGAGGCATGGCGAATTCACTCTATGTATTTGGTTTAAATTGGGGGTTTTGGTCTTTGGGAGGTACGTTGTTAGGTGATGAGCTGACTTGGTTGGCTGCTATTGTTCCTGCTACTGCTTGTGTGCTTGGATCTACGATTAAGTGGCTTGCAAAAGGGAAAGTTTGGAAGATGGGGAAACGGAGACGGTTGCGGGTTTTGGATTTGGGGTTTTCTTTGGCAGTGGCTTGAGATAATAGACCAATTTTTCTTTTTTATGCACCTTTTATCAGTTGGTCAACCCCCTCCGCATACCCATCCAATCCCTTCCCAACAATACTAGCACAACAAACCGCTTCCAAGTAAGAATGCCTCCGAAAAAATTCCCGCTCATAGATATTTGAAATATGGACTTCAATAACCGGTGTAGTAATCGCATCCACTGCATCCCGTATTGCTACTGATGTATGGGTGTACCCTCCCGCATTCAGGATAATTCCATCAAAAGAAAAGCCGACTTCATGTAACTTGTCGATGATCGCACCTTCATGATTGGATTGGAAATATTCTAGATAGTGGTCTGGGTATTTAGCGGTTAGTTCTTTGAAGTAATCTGTGAAAGATTTGTTGCCGTAGATTTCTGGATTTCTTTTTCCTAGTAGGTTTAGGTTGGGGCCGTTTAGGATCAGGATCGTCATTTTCTTTCTTTATTAACACATAGTGATTTTTTTAACACATAGACCACAATAG